>PMKG01000139.1 GCA_003157675.1 Acidobacteriota bacterium | reverse complement strand
GAACGCGCCGCTCGGCCGCGCCGTCATGGGCGGCCTGGCGCTGGCGACGCTGGCGACGCTGTTCTTCGTGCCGTCGGTCTTCGCGATCCTGCACGAGCGGAAGCGGGCGGGCGCGGCCGGCGGGGCGCTCCCGGGTCACCGGCCGCTCAAGGAGGGCCAGTAATGCGGCGTCGGACATCTTCGAGCCCCGCGGCGGGATTCGTGTCGCGGGGCCTGCTCGTCTTCGTCGGCGTGGTCGTCGTCGCGGTCGTCGTCGCCTGGTGGGGCATCTCGAGCCGGGCCCGGTCGATGACGACCCTCACCGACGAGACGCACCAGCTGAACGCCGTGAACGTCGCCGTGACCCGGCCGAAGGCCGGGGCCCCGACAGAGGAGGTCGTGCTGCCCGGCACGCTGCAGGCGTACGCCGACGCGCCGATCTACGCGCGGACCAACGGCTACCTGAAGCGGCGGCTGGTCGATCTGGGAACGCGCGTGAAGGCCGGCCAGCTGCTGGCCGAGATCGATGCCCCCGAGCTCGAGCAGCAGCTCCAGCAGGCGCGCTCGGACCTGGCGACCTCCGACGCGAACCTGCGCCTCGCGCAACTGACCGCGGACCGGTACCGCGAGCTCGCCAAGACCGACTCGGTCACCCAGCAGGACGCCGACAACGCGACCGGGGCGCTCGAGGCGCGCAAGACCGCCCTCGACTCGGCGCGTCACAACGTGGAGCGGCTCGAGCAGCTGGAGGGGTTTACGCGGATCACCGCGCCGATTGACGGCGTCATCACCAGCCGCAACACCGACGTGGGCGCGCTGATCGACCCCGGCGCGTCGGGTGGCGCCGCCCGCGAGTTGTTCCATGTCTCGTCGACCGGCCGGCTCCGCCTGTTCGTCAGCATCCCCGAGCGGTACTCGCCCATCGCGCGCAAGGGGCTGACGGCCGACCTGACGCTCGCCGAGTTCCAGGGGCGCCGGTTCGCCGGCACGCTGGTCCGCACGTCGGAGGCGATCGACGTCGCGTCGCGGACGCTGCTCGCCGAGCTCGAGGTGCGCAACCCGACCGGGGAGCTGCTGCCCGGCGCCTTCGCGCAGGTCCATTTCAAGCTGCCCAAGGCCGTGTCCTCGTGGACGCTTCCGGTGAGCACGCTCATCTTCAGGTCCGGCGGCGTCCAGGTGGCCGTCGTACGGCCGGACTCGACGGTCGTGATGACGCGCGTGTCGCTCGGCCGAGACTTCGGGACCGAGGTCGAAGTGCTCGACGGCATCGGCGCCGACTCGGTGGTGATCCTCAGCCCGCCCGACTCGCTCGTCGACAAGCAGGCGGTGCGCGTCAGCCGGACCGGGGCCGGCGCGCCGAAGGAGCAGGCGCGGTGAAGCGGCACGTCGCCGTCCTGCTCGGACTCGTCGCCATCGCCGGCTGCGCGACCGCGCCGACGTACGTCCGCCCGGAGACGGTCACCCCGCCGTCGTTTGCGGAAGCGGGGGAGTGGAAGCCCGCACGGCCGAACGACGAGGTGCTGCGGGGCCAGTGGTGGGAGATCTTCCACGACGAGCGCCTGAACGCGCTCGAGGGCCAGATCGAGGTCGGCAACAACACCCTGCAGGCGGCGCAGGCCCAGTTCGACCAGTCGCGCGCGCTGCTGCGGTACACGGCCGCGGCCCGATCGCCGCAGGTGTCGGGCACCGCTACGGGCAGCCGGACGAGCCACTCCGAGAACACGGCGAACTGGAGCTCGACGGCCACGGAGAACTACTCGGACTATCTGCTGCGGCTCGACGCGGCGTACGAGGTGGACGTCTGGGGCCGGGTGCGGTCGAGCGTGGCCGCGAGCCGGGCGTCGGCGCAGGCGAGCGCCGCCGACCTCGAGGCGGTGCGCCTCAGCCTGCATGCGGAGCTGGCGGCCGACTATTTCGCCGTGCGCGCGACCGACGCGGAGCGGGACCTGCTCGCCTCGAGCGTGGCGGCCTACGAGAAGGCGCTCGAACTGACGCAGAACCGGCACCGGGGCGGCGTCGCGACGGCTGTCGACGTGGCGCAGGCGCAGGCGCAGCTCGAAACGACTCGGGCGCAGCTGGTGGACCTCGACGCGCGCCGCGCCCAGCTCGAGCACGCGCTCGCGACGCTGGTCGGCCAGGCCCCCGGCAGCGTGAAGCCGGACTACGCGCCGCTCGTCGAAAAGCCTCCCGCGATCCCGCCCGGACTGCCGGCCAACCTGCTCGAGCGGCGGCCGGATGTGGCCGCCGCGGAGCGCCGCGTAGTTGCGGCCAACGCGCAGATCGGCGTGGCCAACGCGCTCTTCTACCCGGCGATCGCGTTGACGGCGAACACCGGGTTCGAGAGTTCGTCGCTCGTGAACCTGCTCAAGGGGGTCAGCGGCTTCTGGACCGCCGCGCCCGTCGCGGCGATGACGCTCATCGACGGTGGCCGCCGCCGTGCCGTTTCCGCGCAGGCGAAGGCCGGCTACGAGCAGGCCGTCGCGCTCTACAGGGCTACCACGCTGACGGCGTTGCGCGAGGTAGAAGACCAGCTGGCGACGCTGCGCGTCCTCGACCAGGAGGCCGCCGTCCAGCAGGCCGCGGTGGCGGCCGCCGACCGGTCGCTCGCGCTGTCGAACGACCGCTACAAGGGAGGGATCGCCAGCTACCTCGAGGTGATCGTGGCCCAGAACGCCGCGCTGACCAACCGGCGGGCCGCTGTCAGCATCCTCGCGCGCCAGCTCACGGCCAGCGTCCTGCTCGTCAAGGCGCTTGGCGGCGGCTGGGA
>PMKG01000349.1 GCA_003157675.1 Acidobacteriota bacterium | reverse complement strand
GTTCTTGAGGCCGCAGGCGATGCCCACCGCCCGTCCCTCGGCCCTGGCGCGGTCGTAGTGCGGCTTCACGGCCGCGAGCGTCTTCTTGATGCCGACCGACTTCTCGAGCACCTGCCCGGTCGAAAAGACGTCGCCGACCTCGAGCGCGTTGCGCCAGCGAATCTCCNNGCTCGCCACCGCCGCCTGAACATCGCGTTCGACGACGCGCCCATGCGGGCCCGAGCCCTTTAACGCGCCAATGTCGAGGCCCGCCTCTTTCGCCAGCAGGTCCATGCAGCCCTCGATGGCGAAATGCGCCTGGTTGGCGCCGAAGCCGCGCATCGCGCCGCACGGCGGGTTGTTGGTGTAGACGGCGAGCGACTCGATGTCGAGACTCGCCACGCGGTAGGGCCCGCAGGCATGGCCGGCGGCGCGCTCGAGCACCTTGCCCCCGACCGACGCATAGGCGCCCGAGTCGCCGATCATCCGCGCCCTGACCGCCGTGAGATGTCCGTCGCGGTCGCACCCGACGGTGTAGGCCATCCGGATCGGATGGCGCTTGGGGTGCAGGCGGATCGACTCCTCGCGGCTGAGCGTGAGTTTCACCGCCCGCCCGGTCGCGTGGGCGAGCAGCGCCGTCTGCGCCTGCACCGACATGTCTTCCTTGCCGCCGAACGCGCCGCCGTTGGGCACCAGCTCGACGAACACGTCCTCCTCGGCGAGGCCGAGGAACGCCGCCACCTGGCGCCGGTCGTCGAAGATTCCCTGCCCTTGCGTGAACAGGTGCAGGCCGCCGCCCCCGTGCGGCTCGGCCAGCGCGCTCTCGGGCTCGAGAAAGAGGTGCTCGATGCGCTGTGTCTGCCACGTGCCCGCGACGACGTGCGCGCTCCCGGCCAGGGCGGCGTCGACGTCGCCGCGGCGGATCGAAGACCGGGAGAGCAGGTTTTCGTGCCGCGGGTTCACGCGCGGCGCGCCCGGCGCCAGCGCCGCGTCGGGATCGAGCACCGCCGGCAGCACCTCGTAGTCCACGTCGACCAGCGCCGCGGCCTCGCGCGCCGTGTGGCGATCGCAGGCCGCCACGGCGGCCAGCACGTCGCCGACGCACCGGACCTCCTCCCCCTCGGCCACCAGTCCCGGCCAGTCCTGCTCGATGAGCCCGTACCAGCGCTCGCCGGGCACGTCGGCCGCCGTCACGACCGCCACGACGCCCGGATGGGCGAGCGCCCGCGAGGTGTCGATGCGGCGGACCCGCGCCCGTGCGTGCCTCGACAACACCAGGGCGCCGTGCAGCAGCCCGGGCCGGTCGAGATCGTCCACGTACGGCCGTTCCCCCAGCGCGGAGCGCACCGCGTCGTAGCGCGCCAGCCTCGCGCCGACGCCCCCGTCGCTCACCGGGTCGGGGATCGGCTCGCCGCGGCGGCCCCGGGCCATCCACTCGATGGCGTCGACAATCTTCGTGTAGCCCGTGCACCGGCACAGATGCGGGCCCAGCCAGCGNNCTTCGTGTAGCCCGTGCACCGGCAGAGATGGACGTCGATGCCGCGGGCGATCTCGCGGCGCGTCGGTCTCGGGTTTCGATCGAGGAGGTACTTGGCGCGCAGGGCGATTCCCGGAATGCAGAAGCCGCACTGGATCCCGGCCGCCATGGCAAACGCGCGCGAGAACAGGTGGCGGTCGGCCTCCGACAGNNCAGGCAGCAGCCGCACTGCCCCTGTGGCGAGCAGCCGTCCTTGAGCGAACGGATGCCGCACCGCTCGCGCAGCGTCTCGAGCAGCGTCTCGTCGGGCCTCGGCTCGACTCGCACCGTCACCCCGTTCAGCGTGAACTCGACAGCCATCTCGACAGTCCCCGTCCCAGGGTCGCAGGGGTATGAAATCGCAAGATCGCAAGATCGCAAGTTCCTTGGCTCGCAAGATCTCCTGCGTCAGTATAATCCTCTCGTCCATGCGCACTCTCATTCGCCACGGCACGATCGTCAACGCCGACGGGCGCCGCGAGGCCGATGTCCTCGTGGCCGGCGANNGTGCACACCCACCTCGACATGCCGCTCGGCGACATCCGAACCGCGGACGACTTCGAAAGCGGGACGCTCGCGGCCGCCTGCGGCGGGACGACCACCGTCATCGATTACGCGACGCAGGCCCGTGGCGGGACCCTCCGCGAGGCGCTCGACGCCTGGATGAGACGGGCGGCAGGGCGGGCGGTCGTCGACTTCGGCTTCCACATGTGCATCGCGGATCTGCGCCCCGAGGTCGAGGCGGAGATCGACGCCATGGTGGCCGCCGGCGTGCCGTCGTTCAAGCTCTTCATGGCGTACCCCGATCGCCTGATGCTGAACGACGGCGAGATCTTCCGCATACTGCGCCGCACGGCGGCTTGCGGCGGCCTGGTGTGCCTGCACGCCGAGAACGGGCCGGTCATCGACGTGCTGGTCCGCGACGCGCTCGCCGCGGGCCACACGTCCCCCCGCTTTCACACGCTCACCAGGCCGCCGCTCCTCGAAGCCGAGGCCGTCCACCGCGGCATCGTCCTGGCCCGGCTGGCCGGCTCGCCGCTCTACATCGTTCACCTCTCGAGCGCGGAGGCCCTGCACGAGGTGTCGGAGGCGCGGCAGAGCGGCGATCGCGTGATGGCCGAAACCTGCCCGCAGTATCTACTCCTGTCGGCGGACGAGCCGGCGGCGGATGGCGATCCGCTCGACGACGGGCGCACCGTCATGAGCCCTCCGCTGCGCGCGCGCCACGCGCAGGAGGCGCTCTGGGATGGCCTCTCGAGGGGCGACCTGCAGGTGGTGGCCACCGACCACTGCCCGTTCCTGCTCCGCGACAAGGCGCGCGGCCGGGGCGATTTCTCGAAGATCCCCAACGGCGCGCCCGGTATCGAGCACCGCCTGACGCTGCTCTACGACGCCGGCGTCGCCGCCCGTCGGATCTCGCTCGAGCGCTTCGTCGAGATCACCGCCGCCGCGCCGGCGAGGATCTTCGGCCTCTCTCCGCGGAAGGGAGCCATCGCCGAGGGCGCCGACGCCGACCTCGTCGTCTTCGACCCGGCCGGCACCACGCGTGTCTCCGCGGCGACACATCACATGCGGGTGGACTACAATCTCTATGAAGGCCGCACGCTCGCCGGCGCCATCGAGACGGTAATGGCGCGTGGAGAGGTCATCGTCGAGCGCGGCGCTTTCGTCGGCGCCCCCGGTCGAGGTCGGTTCCTGAGGCGAGCGCCGTTCGGCTTGAGCCTTGAGCCCTCCTTGAGCCCTGAGCCCTGAGCCTTCCTTATGTCATCCGTCGGTCGCAGCCTTCCACGCCGTGATGGGACAGACAAAGTCACCGGGGCGGCGCGATACATCGACGATCTCGCCTTTCCGGGCATGCTCCACGGCCGGACGATCCGGTCGACCATCCCGTGCGGGCGCATCAGGTCGATCAACCTGACGTCCGACCCGGCGGGCTTCACCGTCGTCGACTACCGCAGCATTCCCGGACGGAACGTCGTGGCGCTCATCGCCGACGATCAGCCGTGCCTGGCCGAGCGCGTCGTGCGGCACTACGCCGAGCCGATCCTCCTGCTCGCGCACGAAGATCGCGAGCGCCTGATCACGGCCGAGGTGGACGTTCAGTACGAGCCGTCGGAGCCGCTGCTGGATCCGCTGCGATCGCCGAACGTGTTCAAGTCGATCGCGATCCACAAGGGCGATCTCGAGGCCGGCTTCGCGCGCGCCGACGAGATTGTCGAGGGGGAGTACCGGGTCGGCCACCAGGAGCACGTCTACATCGAGACCAACGGCGTGATCGCGGTCCCCGGCGACGGGGCCGTCACGGTGTACGGATCGCTCCAGTGCCCGTACTACGTCCAGAAGGCGCTCCGCGTCATGCTCGGCCTGCCGGCCGAGCGCGTCCGCGTGGTGCAGGCCGAGACCGGCGGCGGGTTCGGCGGCAAGGAGGAGTACCCGTCGATCGTCGCGGCGCACGCGTGCCTGCTCGCGCTGAAGTCGCAGCGCCCGGTCAAGCTGATTTACGACCGGGCCGAGGACATGGTGGCGACGACCAAGCGGCACCCGGCCATCATCCGGACGCGGACCGGGGTGACGCGCGAGGGCCGGTTGACGGCCATCGACATCGACGTGCTCCTCGACGGCGGCGCCTACATGACGCTGAGCCCCGTCGTCCTCAGCCGGGGCGTCATCCACGCGACCGGGCCTTACCGCTGCGACAACGTGCGCGTGAACGGCCGCGTGGTGATGACCAACACGCCGCCGAACGGCGCGTTCCGCGGCTTCGGCGCGCCGCAGACGCAGTTTGCCGCCGAGGTGCACATGGAGCGCATCGCCGAGCGGCTCGGGATGGACCCGGTCCGGCTCCGCGAGATGAACGCCCTTCGCGCCGGCGACACGACCGCCACCGGCCAGGTGCTCGGTCGCGACACGAGCGCGCTCGCCGTGCTTCGCGAGGCGGTGGCGCGCACCGATTTCAAGCGGCGGCGGCGCGAGATGCGCGGAACCCGGCGCGGCCTCGGCCTCGCGCTCTTCTTCCACGGCGCCGGATTCACCGGGTCGGGCGAAGTGCGGCTCGCCTCGAAGGCGTCGCTCGAACTGACCGAGCGCGGCGCGCGAATTCTCGTGGCGAGCGCCGACATGGGCCAGGGCTCGCGCACGGTCCACGCGCAGATCGTGGCCGAAACGCTCGGCGTGCCGTACGAGGCCGTCGAGGTGGCACGCGTCGACACGGCGTCGGTGCCCGACAGCGGCCCCACGGTGGCCTCGCGCACGACGATGATCGTGGGCGGCCTGCTCGAGCGGTGCGCCGCCGAGATGCGGCGGACGCTGGGCCGACTCACGCCGCGCGAGTACCTGAAACGCCACGGCCCGATCGTGATCACGAAGCAATACGAGGCGCCGACGACGGCGGTGTTCGACGAGGACACCTATACGGGCGACGCCTATGGCACCTATGCCTGGGCCTGTGACGTGGCCGAAGTCGAATACGACCCGGTCACCTACGAGATCCGCCCGGTGCACATCACGGCCGTGCAGGAGATCGGCAGGGCGCTCAACCCGATGCTGGCGGCTGGCCAGATCGAGGGAGGCACGGCGCAGGGCGTCGGCTACGCGCTGCTCGAGGAGGTGGTGATGCGCGACGGCCACATGGCCAACGCACAGCTCACCAACTACGCCGCGCCGACGACGATGGATACGCCGAGGATCGACGTGGTGATCCAGGAGCGGCCCTACCGGCACGGCCCGTTCGGCGCCAAGGGGCTGGGCGAGCTGCCGTTCGACGGCGTGGCGCCGGCCATCGCCAACGCGGTGCGCCATCTGGGATTCGACGTGCGGGCGCTGCCGCTCACGCCGGAGCGGATCATGAATGCGCCGCCGGTGCGTAAGCCGAAGTAACAGGGAGAGGCCCGTGAGATTCCGGCTCAACGGCAAACAGGTCGACGTCCGGGCGCCGGCGATGAAGCGTCTGCTCGACGTCCTGCGCGAGGACTGCGGACTCACCGGCACGAAGGAAGGGTGTGGCGAGGGCGAGTGCGGCGCCTGCACGGTGCTGCTCGACGGCCAGGCCGTCAATTCCTGCCTCGTGCCCTTCGGCCAGGTCCGCGGCCGGTCGGTGAAGACGATCGAGGGACTGCGCGGACGCCATCCGTTGCAGGACGCGTTCATCACCGAAGGCGGCGCGCAGTGCGGCATCTGCACGCCGGGGATGATCATGGCCGCGGCGGCGCTGCCGCCGAACGCGACGCTCGACCAGGTGCGCGTCGGCCTGGCCGGCAACCTATGCCGCTGCACGGGCTACATGGGGATCTACAGGGCGGTCAAGAAGGCTCAGGGCTCAGGGCTCAAGGCTCAGGCACGAACACGCGCGAAGGCGGGAACGAACAGGACGCAGAAGGCTGCCCGATGAGAACCCCGGTATCGACGTTCGAACTGATCGAACCGCGGTCGCTGCCGCACGCGCTCGCGCTCATGCGCGACTCGCAGCCGATCGTCCCGCTGGCCGGCTGCACGGACGTCTACGTCGCGCTCAACGCCGGCACGCCGCCGGGGACGCGGTACCTGAATCTCCTGTCCCTCGACGCGCTCCGCGGGATCGCCCGCCGCGACGGCGTCATCTCGATCGGCGCCCTCACGACGTTCAGCGAGATCTCGCGCTCCGCCCTGCTCGCCCGCCATCTGCCGGCGCTGGTCATGGCGGCCCGCGAGATCGGCGCCGTGCAGATCCAGAACCGGGCCACGCTCGGCGGCAACGTCGCCAACGGCTCCCCGGCGGGCGACAGCCTGCCGGTCCTCGCCGCCACCGACGCGGTGGTCGTGCTGAGGAGCGCCGCCGGCAAGCGCCGCGTCCCCTTCGTCGCCTTCTACACCGGGTACCGCCTCACGGTCATGCGTCCCGACGAACTGGTCGTCGCCGTCGAGGTGCCGCCGGTCGACGGCCGCCAGTGGTTCCGCAAGGTCGGCACGCGCGCCGCGCAGACGATCTCGAAGGTCGTCATCGCGGCGGTGAGAGCGCCGCGTCCGCGCATCGCGTTCGGCAGCGTCGCCCCCACGGTCGTGCGGGCTCGGAGGACCGAGGAGGCGCTGGCCTCGGGCGGCACGATCGACGACGCCGTGGCGGCGCTCGGCGCCGAGATCGCACCGATCGACGACATGCGCTCGACCGCCGAGTATCGCCTCCGCGTCGCGGGCAACCTGATTCGCCAGTTCTGGACGGAAACCGCATGACACGACGATCCCCGCATCGTCCCCAACCGGCCGGTGATCGGCCGATGAGACGGCAGTCGCGGCCCGGGCCGCAAGTCGCAAGCCGCGAGCCGCGAGCCGGCGTGATCACTTACCGCGGCCACATCCTGACGCCGGTCGGCGCGTCGGGTTGGGCCGACTGGACCGACGGCCGCCTCGACGTCCTCGGGGGCCGCCTCGTGCACGTCGGCCCCTGGCGGTCCGCCGGCCGAGGTCTCATGGCGCCCCGGCACGTCGTCGATCTCCGGCCGCACATTCTCTTTCCCGGCCTCGTCGACACCCACGCGCACGTGCCGCAGCTGCCGATCTGCGGCGTGCACCCGGAGAGCCTGCTCGAGTGGCTGCGCAAGTGGACCTTCCCGCTCGAGCGCCGATTCCGAGGCGAGCGCGCCCTGGAGCTCTCCCGAGCGTTCATGCGCGAGATGCTGGCGCAGGGGACGACGACCGCCGGCCTCTACACGTCGGCGTGGCCCGACTCGGTGACCGCCTGCTTCGCGGCGGCCGAGGAGGTCGGCATTCACGCCTGGATCGGCCCGCCGCTGATGGACGTCGGGACCTACCGCCGCGTGACGACCAGGCGTGTGCTGGACGAGGCGCGGGATCTCTCGCGGCTCGATCGGCCGCGCCTTCGGTTCGCGGTCACTCCGCGCTTTGCGCTCTCCTGCACGCGCGAGCTGCTCGAGGGCTGCGGCGCGCTCGCCCGCGAGAAGAACCTTCCGATCCAGACGCATCTCGCCGAGCAGCAGGCCGAGTGCCAGGCGGTGCGCGAGCAGTTCGGGCAGGAGTACCTCGACGTCTACGAGGAAGCCGGCCTCGTTACGCCCCGCAGTTTGTTCGCGCACGCCATCTGGCTGACCCCGCGCGAGTGGCAGCGCCTGGCGCCGTGCGCCGTGGCGCACTGCCCCACGTCGAACGTCTTCCTCGGCAGCGGGGTGATGAACTGGCAGCGCGCGCAGGTGGCCCGAGTCAGCCTCGGATCGGACGTCGGCGCGGGCCCCGACCTGTCGATCTTCCGCACCGCGCGCATGTCGTGGACGGTGCACCTGCTCGACGGCTGCGCGCCGAGCCCGGCGGACCTGCTGCGGACGGCCACGCTCGGCGGCGCGCGCGCGCTCGG
>PMKG01000249.1 GCA_003157675.1 Acidobacteriota bacterium | reverse complement strand
CCGTCGACGTCGGCGTCGGCCATGAGCACGACCTTGCCGTAGCGCAGCTTCTCGATGTCGAAGTCCTCGGCGCCGATGCCGCAGCCGAGCGCCGCGATCATCACCTTGATTTCCTCGCTGCCGAGCATCTTGTCGAACCGCGCCCGCTCGACGTTGAGGATCTTCCCCTTGAGCGGCAGGATCGCCTGGAAGCGGCGGTCCCTCCCCTGCTTGGCCGACCCGCCGGCCGACTCCCCCTCGACGATGTACAGCTCGCAGCGCGAGGGATCGCGCTCCTGGCAGTCGGAGAGCTTGCCGGGAAGGCTGCTGTTCTCGAGCGCCCCCTTCCGCCGCACCAGGTCGCGGGCCTTCCTGGCGGCGTCGCGGGCGCGCGCGGCCTCGACCGATTTCAGCACCAGGCGCCGTGCGACGACCGGGTTCTCCTCGAGATAGGCGCCCAGCTTGTCGTTGACGATCGCCTCGACGATCCCCTTGACCTCGGTGTTCCCGAGCTTCGTCTTGGTCTGGCCCTCGAACTGCGGGTGCGGGATCTTCACGCTGATGACCGCGGTGAGCCCCTCGCGGATGTCGTCGCCGCTGATGCTCTCCTTGAGGTCCTTGGTCAGGCCGTTCTTGGCCGCGTACGAGTTGACCGTGCGCGTCAGCGCGGCGCGGAACCCCGAGAGGTGCGTGCCCCCCTCGTGGGTGTTGATGTTGTTGGCGAAGCTGTAGAGCGTCTCGGTGTAGCCGTCGTTCCACTGCAGGGCGATCTCGGCGTCGATGCCGTCGCGCTCGCCGCGCATGTAGATCGGCTCGTCGGTGACCCCGGTCTTGTTGCGGTTGAGGTGCGTGACGAACTCGCGGATCCCGCCCTCGTACTGGAACCGGTGGCTGCGCCCGTCGCCCCGCTCGTCGTCGAGCGTGATGGCGACGCCCGGGTTGAGGAACGCCAGCTCGCGCAGCCGCTGCGCGAGGGTGTCGAAGCTGAACTCGAGCGTCTCGAACACCTGCGCGTCGGGCAGGAACGTGATTTTCGTCCCGCGCTTCTTCGTCTTGCCCGAGATCTCGAGGTCCGCCTGGGGCTTGCCGCGGTCGTAGGTCTGCCGGTAGACCAGGCCGCTTCGCCAGATCTCGAGATCGAGCGTTTCCGACAGCGCGTTGACCACCGACACGCCGACGCCGTGCAGCCCGCCCGACACCTTGTAGCTGTCGTTGTCGAACTTGCCGCCGGCGTGCAGCACCGTCATCACGACCTCGGCCGCCGACCGGCCGCTTTCGTGCATGTCCACCGGGATCCCGCGGCCGTTGTCGACGACCGTCACCGACTGGTCGATGTGGATGGTGACGTTGACGGTGTTGCAGTACCCGGCGAGCGCCTCGTCGATCGAGTTGTCCACCACCTCGTAGACCAGGTGGTGGAGCCCCGCCACGCCGGTCGAGCCGATGTACATCGNNCGACCGCGGCCGACTCCTCCGGCCGAAGGTCCGCGCCTGGAGCGGGCTCGCTGTCGCGGCCGGCATCGGGGGCCTCCGGGGCCGGAGCCCCGGCATCTGAATGCAAACTCTCGTCACGATCGGGCATGGAATCTGACCGTCTCGGGCGCGCGTCGCGGGCACGCGGCCTAGAACCGCATCGGCATCAGCACGTACGTGTAGGTGAAGCCTTCCTGGCCGACCGGTCTCATGACCGCTTGGCTGACTTCATCCTTGACCTCGAGCGCCACCTTGTCGGTGCCCACCACGTCGAGGAACTGCAGCACGTACTGGCCGTTGAAGCCGATCTGCAGGGGGCCGCCCTTGTAGTCGTCGACGAGGATCGTCTCCTTGGCTTCGCCGAACTCCGGGCTGCTCGACGACACCTCGACCTTGCCTTCCTCGATCGCGAACCGGACGGCCTTGGACCGCTCGGGCGACAGCTGGCCGACGCGCTTGAGCGCGTTGGCGAGGCGCTCGCGCTCGAACTCGATCACCTTGTCGTTCCCCTTCGGCACCACCCGCTCGAAGGCCGGGAACTGCGCTTCGATCATCCGCGAGATGAGGACGCGCTCCCCCACCTTGAAGAACAGGTGGTTCTCCTGGCGCTCGTACTCGACCGACCCCTCGCTCTCCGACGCGAGGCGCGCCAGCTCGGCCACGGTCTTCTTCGGGAGCAGGACGCGAATCTCCTCGGCGGGGCTCTCGCCTTCGATCTCGGCGCTCACGAGCGACAGGCGGTGCCCGTCGGTCGCCACGAGCGAATACCGCCCCTCGCCTGCCACGAGCAGAACGCCGTTGAGGAAGTACCGCGTGTCGTCGCTCGTCGTCGCAAACTGGGTGCGGGCGATCATCTCGCTCAGGCGGCGGGCCGGCAGCGAGAGCGCCGCGGTGCCCGTCGGGTGCGGCAGCGAGGGGAAGTCGTCAGCGGCCATCGCCTGCATCTTCGAGTCGAACCGGTCGGCGGCGACGCGCACGCCCGACTTGTCCTGCTCGATCCGAATCTCGGTCTCGGGCAGCACGCGGATGATCTCGAAGAGCTTCTTGGCCGGCAGCGTCAGCCTGCCGCCTTTCGCGACCGACGCGGGGCACTGGCTCCGCAGCGCGACCTGGAGGTCGGTGGCCAGGAACTTGAGCTCCTCGCCGTCGGCCTCCATCAGCACGTTGGCCAGCACGGGAATCGTGTTGTTCCGCTCGACGATTCCCTGGAAGAGTTGCAGTTCACGCAGCAGGTCGCTCTTGCGGACAACTAGTTCCATGGCGCCTCTGACCTCGCGAGAAGAAGTTGGTGAAGACCCTTGGGTGAATGCCGCCGATTGGTCTTGAAGATCCTGAGATCTGAAACAACTAATTATATAAGAAATAATACCGTGTTGAAATGACGAACAACCGCGGTTAGTCCTTGTTTTTGAATCACTTGCCCTGTGGAAACCCGGACGCCCAAACGCCGCCGCCCGCAGATCGCGCCGGGCCCCGCCGGTTATGCACAGGCCGCGCCGCCCGCCCCGGTCCCCTCGCTGTGGAAAACGCCAGAAGCGCCTGGGCTGCCGGGCCGGTTTCTCCTGCTTCTGCCACTGAATCCCTACCTCAGCGACTCGACGAAGCTGTTGAGAAGGGTGTTGAAATCCGAGTTCGCCTGCTTCTGCTTCTCCACCATCTTGATCGAGTGGATGACCGTCGAGTGATGCTTGCCACCGAAGCTCCGACCGATCTCGGGCAGCGACGCATTGGTGAGCATCTTGCACAAGTACATCGCCACCTGGCGGGGCCGCGCGACCGACTTCGAGTTGTTGCGCGCCTTCAGGTCGGCGGGCCGGAGGTGGTAGTAGTCGGCGACGTACTTCTGGATCACCTCGACGGTGACGGCCTTCTCGTCGTGGTCGAGCACGTGCTTGAGCACGTCCTGCGCGAGCGCCAGGGTGATGTCGTGCCCCTTGAGCGACGCGTAGGCGATCAATCGCACGAGCGAGCCCTCGAGCTCGCGGATGTTCGACTTGATCTTCTCCGCGATGTAGATGGCCACGTTGTCGGGCAGCGGCACGCATTCCGCGTCGGCCTTCTTCTTCAGGATCGCGACCTTGGTTTCGAGGTCGGGCGACTGGATGTCG
>PMKG01000236.1 GCA_003157675.1 Acidobacteriota bacterium | reverse complement strand
CCGCCGGTGTTGTGCAGCAGGTAGCCATTCGACTCGGTGTTCACGTTGACGTTGAAGTGGACGTCCACCTCGGTGGCGCCGAGGATCACCGCGTCGAGCATGTTGACCACCGACCCGCGGTTGAACGGGTTGGCGTAGAGATCGGCCGAGATCTCCCGGTGCATCAGGTTCTTGCCGATCGACTCCACCGCGCGCAGGTCGAAGCACTGCACGTCGAACAGCGTGCGGAAGTACCCCTCCTCGAGCATGTCGACGAAGTAGCCGGTGATCCCGCCGCAGCCGAAGCTGCCGTGGATCTTCTGCGCCAGCATCTTCCGCTTGACCTGGTCGGCCACGGCGAGNNGCGCCCGTCTGGAACGAGAACCCGTCGCGCAGCAGGCCGGACGCCTCGATGACCTCGGCGGCGTAGTGGGCGATCAGGAGGCCCGCCGGGTCGCGCGTCACGCGGGTCGTCGTCGAGACGATCTTCTTCGGGTCGCCGAGCGACTCGACGACCACCACGTAGTCGACGTCGCTCTGCGAGATGCTGACCGGCGAGGCGGGGTAGGCCACCAGGTTGTCGGTGACGGCCACGACCTTGCGGGCGTAGCGCGCGTCGGTGAACGCGTAGCCGAGGCTGCCGCAGGCCGACGGCCCGCTGACGCCGTTCAGGTTCCCGGTTTCGTCGCAGCACGGCGCCGCGATGAACGCGACGTCGACTGGCACCTCGTCGGTGACGAGCATGCGCGCCCGCCCGCCGTGCGAGCGGACGACGATGGGGAAGTCGAGCTCGCCCTTGGTGACCAGCTCGCCGATAAGGCCGTTGACCCCCGTCTCGCAGCGCGTCACGACGCCCTTCCGAATCGCCGGGATGATCTCGGCGTGCACCGGGTGCACCGAGCTCGACGCGATGCAGATATCCCGGAGCCCCATCGTGTCGAGCTCCCGGACGATCATGTTCAGCAGCAGGTCGCCGTTCCGGAGATGGTGGTGCGTCGCGATCGTCATCCCGTCGCGGAGGCCGGCCCGCTCGATGGCCGCCCTGAGCGACGGCAGGACCTTGCTCTCGCCCGGGTTCCGCCTGACCAGCGGCCGGGTGGCGCGGTCCATCGTCGGCATGCGGGAGAACGGGTCCTCATACGGGGCGTAGCGCTTGCCGTGCCAGGTGTCAGGGATGTCGCGCCCCAGGCTATTCCTGGCCATGGATCACCTCGTCCGACAGTTCGAAGTCCAGGATGCCGAACGCCACCGCGGTCCGGATTGTCCGCGCCGCGCGCTTGACGACCGGGGCGTCCACCATCTTGCCGCGGAGCGAGATGACGCCGGTGCCCATCTCGCGGGCCTTCTTGATCGCCTCCATGACCTCGAGGGCGTGCTTGATCTCCTCGGGCTTCGGGCGGAACACCTCGTGCACGACGTCGATCTGCCGGGGATTAACGAGCGACTTTCCGGTGAAGCCCAGCCGCTTGACGAGTTCGGTGTCGGCGCGCAGGCCGTCCACGTCGTTGACGTCGGCGAACACGCTGTCGATCGCCTGGAGGCCGGCCGCCTTGGCGGCCCACACGATCTGCATCCTGGCGCCGAGCAGCTCCTCGCCCGATCTCGTGCGCTGGATCTCGAGCGAGGCCGTGTAGTCCTCGGCCCCGAATGCGAGCGCCACGATCCGGCGCGACGCCTGCGCGGTCTTGACGCAGTTGAGCACGCCGACCGCGCTCTCGATCGACGGCAGGATCGAGAAGTGCCCGATCTCGAGGCCGAGCCGCTCCTCGTACTCGGTCAGCAGGGTGTCGAGCCGCTCGACGACGTCCGGGGTGTCCGCCTTCGGCAGCCGGATCCCGTCCGGCTTGCCGGGCAGCACGTCGCGCAGGTCGTCGAGGGCGTATTTCGTGTCCAGGCCGTTGATGCGGACGAAGATCTCCTTCGAGCGGTCGGGGAACGTCCGCAGGAAGTTACGGGCGAGCACGCGAGCCGCGTCCTTTTCGGCGAGCGGCACCGCGTCTTCGAGGTCGATCATGACGCCGTCGGCGTCGAACACCGGGATGTTCTGCAGCATCCCGGGCATGTTGCCCGGCACGTAGAGCAGCGAGCGCCGGAGCCGCTGTCGCTTGTCCATGGCTACTGGTCCTCGAAGAAGAGCGTGTCGACGCCGCCCCGGGTCGAGTGCTGGCGCTCGACGCCCTCGACGATGTACTCGCCGAGGATGATCTCGCACGTGGCAAACACCTCGGCCTCGAGCAGGTGGCCGCCGATGGCCTCCCCCGACGACTTCGCGGCGAACACGTGGAGGTGCGCGTCGACCTTGCCCGTCTCGGTCGGCACCAGGTTGCCCTCGAGGCCGAGCAGGTCAAGCGGCCCCTCGACGTGGTGCACGGGCATCCGCGGCTCGGTGATCGGCAGGTGGGCGCCGGCCTGGATGTCGCTGAACTCCACGTTGCGAATCGACCCGACCGCCGACACGATCGCGGCGTGGCGCAGATCCACCATGCGCGCGAACTGGAGAAGCTCGTCCACCAGTTTCGTCCCGGGCAGCACCCGGATCATGAACCGCCGGCCCTGGCGGACCTCGCGGTACGAGAGTTTGTCCACGCTAGACCTCCCCGGCCCGCCGCAGGGCCGTTTCGAGCCGCGCCTCGATCGCGTAGTCGAGGGCGCCGCGATCGCTCACCGTCACGAGGGCGCGCGTGACCGCATGCCGCGCCAGCACGGCCTCGATCCGTTCGCGGATCAGGAGCTCGAACTGCTTCTTCACGGTCGATTCGATCCGGATGTCGAGCCGGTCGGCCGGCTCGACCTGCACCATGAGATCGCTCGATTGCATGGTGCCGGCGGTGGCGCGTTTGGTGATGTCCATAAGAAAGGCTCAAGGCTCAGGGCTCAAGGAAAGACGGCTCAGGGCCGCGGAGGCCCGCTCCCCAGGGCCTTTGCAATCGCGCGGCCGGCGGGCGACTGCAGGTAGTCGAGCGTGGCCGGCGGCACGAGCCGCTCGACCGTCGCCATGTCGCCGGCGGCCAGCGCCGCGCGCACGTCGGTGGCGCTGATGAACCGGTCGCCCTCGACCGCGCGCCGCACCTCGACGAGCGCGACACCGTACTGCGGCAGCATGTCGGCCATCGTCCGGTTGTAGGACGCCGTGGTCTCGCAGTACGGCTCGTGGCCGACGAAGCGCCGCGTGATGGCGAAGGCAGGCGCCAGGTGGGCGCCGAAAAGTCGCGCGTCCACCTCCATCTGGAGCCGCGCCTTCTCGTCGTCGCGCCGCAGGAAATAGGACGGGAACGTCCCCGCGCTCACCGCGTAGCGCGACGTGTCGAGCAGCACGACGTTCGGCACGTGACGCGTGGCCTCCTCGGCGAGATGGTAGCGCGCCGCAAACGGGAATGCCGATCGATCCTCCCGGACGATGAACAGGTAGAGGTGATCCACCCGGGACGCGGCGCTCTCGACCAGGTACTGGTGGCCGCGCGTGAACGGGTTCCCATTGATGACCACCGCCCCGTTGACCCCCTCGCGCCTGAGCGGCGCGCGCTCGGCAAGGTAGCGTTCGAGGCCGCCGCCGCACTCGAGCAGCGCCACCGAGCCGCCGGTGACGAGCAGCCGGAACTGGCAATGCTCGAAGCTGGCGGCATGCTCGGGCCGGGTGAAGACCAGAAACGCGTCGTGTCCGGCCGAGCGGCCGAGCGCGGTGAGCGAGGTGGCCAGCGCGCCCAGGATATCTTCTCCCTGGTGCGACGGGTCGACTGCGAACATCTTCAACACGTACCCAGCCCGTCCAGCCGTCGCCACGAGGCGGCCGCTGTCGTACAGCCCGACGAGGTCGTCGCACCCATCTTCGAAGGCGAGGCCCTGGGACTGGATGAGACGCCGAGCGTCGAGTCGTTCTCCGGCGGTGAGGAGGGGCACGGCGACGGGGGTCATGCTGGTTCGTCCGGCAAGGGATCTCGGCGACGCCGGACCACCTGAAGCATATCAGACCCGCAGGGCGTAAGCCGTAAGCCGCGAGTCGTGTAGAATCTCCCCCACGCCCCTAACGGGAGGAACGAACGTGAGAACTCGATCCGCCTCATCCATCGCCAGGTTCGCCATCATCGGGCTGGTGGCCCTGGTTGTCGGCTTCCAGGTCTTCGTCCACGCCCAGGACGACCCGGTCGTCGCGAAGATCATCCAGATCGGCAAGACCGACAACCAGGTGATGACCTGGAACGACTACGCGAGCAACCGGTTCGGCGGCCGCGAGACCGGCACCAACGCGTACACCGATGCCACGCAGTGGGCCGTGTGGCAGTTCAAGCAGTTCGGCATCGACGCCCAGCTCGAGGAAGTGGGCGAGGTGCCGGTCGGCTTCAACCGCGGCCCGTGGTTCGGCCGGATGGTGAAGCCGGAGGCCAAGGAACTCCGCTTCGGCACGCCCACCTACACGGCCGGCACCAAGGGCATCCAGCACGGAGGCGTGGTCATCCTGAAGGCCGATCCCTTCTCAGCCCCGCCCGCCACTCCGGGAGCCAGCCAGGACGAGGCTCGCCAGAAGCGGCAGGCCGCGGTGCAGCAGGCCATCGCCGAGGTGAACGCGAACAAGGCGGCCTTCAAGGGCAAGTGGGTGCTCATCGCCGGGTATCAGCGGGGGATGGGGCGCGACGGGCGCCGGCCGAACTCAATCGAGGCGCAGTTGCTCCCGCCGCTCACCAAGGCGCTGGTCGACGCGGGTGCGCTCGGCACGATCCAGTCCGCGCCGGTCACCGGCACGGCCAACGCCACCATGGCCGGTCAGAGCGAGCCGGCCATCAACGTCCTCGACGGGTTCGTGGACTCGTGGGAGCACCTCCCGGTGCTGCCCGACATCAAGCTGCTCGACTCGCAGTACAACGAGATCAAGGCGCTCGTCGAGAAGAACCAGCCGGTCGATCTCGAGTTCGACATCCGCAACTGGTTCAAGATGGGGCCCATCAAGTACCACAACGTGGTCGCCACCATCAAGGGCTCGACGTACCCGGACGAGTACGTCGTCCTGGGCGGGCATTTCGACTGCTTCAGCGGTGGCACCGGCGGCATCGATGACGGCAACGGCTTTTCCCCGAGCATGGAGGCGATCCGCCTCATCAAGGCGGCCGGCGGCCAGCCGAAGCGCTCGATCATCGTCATCCTGTTCGCGGCCGAGGAGAACGGACTGGTGGGGTCGCAGGCGTGGCTGAAGCGGCACCCCGACCTCGCGCCCAAGGTCGTCATGATGATCAACCGGGACAGCTCGCCGATGGCGATCACCGGCGTGCGCGTGCCGGAGACGTGGTACCCGGAATTCCAGAAGGTCGCGGCGCCGCTCGCGAACGCGTTCCCGAAGTGGCCGTTCACGGTGGAGAAGGCGCTGCCGCGGGCGCACGCCACCTCGCCGGGCGGCACCGACTCGTCGTCGTTCGAGATGCAGGCGGTTCCGACGCTCTCCTTCGCCACGCAGACCGACTACGTCTACACCTACGCCTGGCACACCACCAACGACCTCTACAGCGAGCTGGTGCCCTATACCGAGCAGCAGCAGGAATCGGCGGTGGTCCACGCCGTGATGGCGTACGGCGTGGCGAATCTCGACAAGCCGCTGACGCGTGAAGGGGTCTATCTGGCCGACGGGATCTACGCCTCGGTCGGGGTCGGCGCCGGGGATGCCCCGAAGCAAATGATGTTCAGCCTCGACTACGTAAACGCGCCCATCCAGGCGGCCGACTTCATCCGCATCGTCGAGGGGAAGAACCCGCCGGCGGCCGGCGGCCGCGGCGGTGGCGGTGGTGGGTTCGGCGGGCCGGGCGGACGCGGCGGGGCACAGGTACCGCCGATCGGCACGGTGGACGTCAAGGCCGGACTCATCAGCGGCACGGTGGTCTCCGACATCCAGAAGACGGTGGCCATCGCTAAACTGCCGAACACGAAGAACGCCGCGGTGAAGCACGACGCGGCGGGCGTGCTGGGGCTGATGGGACCGAACCAGTTCTACATCACGCTCCAGAAGAACGCCGGTCTCGATGGCCGGTACACCGCGCTCGGCAAGGTCGTCGCCGGTGGCGACGGGATCAAGGACATCAAGAAGGGCGACCCGATCCGCTTCATCCGGATCACCCGCGTCGGCCAGGCCGCGCGGGACTTCAAGACCGATGATGAGGCGTTCAAGAAGTTGATGGGGCCGGTCAAGAAGTAGTGGCTGGTGGCTAGTGGTCAGTGGCTAATCGATCACGCTGTCACGACGTTCCGGTAGGGCGGGGCTTCAGCCCTGCCAATCGCCGGTGAGGACGCCGGCGCCACAGGCAACCCTAAAGGGTCGCCCTACAGGAGCACGTATGGGGCAGGCCTCCTGGCCGGCCGAACGGATAAGACCGTACATAGGGCGGGCCTTCAGGCCTGCCGGGAGATAGCTTGTGAACACCTCGCGGCGAATGGCGGGCATCGTGTCGATCGGCGTCGTATCCCTGCTGGTGGCGGGCGCGGCCGGTGCGCAGGCGCCAGCGAAGCCCGAGGCGACTGTTGCGGCGGCGAAGGGCGCCAAGGCCTGGCCGTTGACCAGGCCCGAGGCAACCGGCTTCGCCGAGACGAGCCGGTACGACGACGTCGTCGCGTTCATGAAGGCGATGGCGGCCGTGTCGCCGCAGATTCACCTGACGACCTACGGCTACACGTTCGAAGGGCGGCCGATGCCGCTCGCCGTCATCGGTGCCGCGGACGCGAGGCCCGAGACGGTTCGCGCCACGAAGAAGACGCGCATCTACATCCAGGGGAACATCCACGCGGGCGAGGTCGAGGG
>PMKG01000089.1 GCA_003157675.1 Acidobacteriota bacterium | reverse complement strand
GGCTTACGCCTTACGGCTTACGCCGGCGTCAGAACCTCTTGATGTACGCGCTGCCGCCGATCTGCTCCATCTGCTGGACGATCCAGCCGTGGCGCTCCTCGACGTAGGCCGATGGGTGGTTGGCTCGCAGGCGGATCGGGTTGGGCAGGACGGCGGCCAGCAACGCCGCCTCGTCGGTGCTGAGCTGCGAGGCCGGCTTGTGGAAGTCGCGCTCGCTGGCGGCCTCGACGCCGAAAACGCCGTCGCCGAGTTCGACGATGTTGAGGTAGACCTCGAGGATGCGGCGCTTCGACCAGGTGAGTTCGATGAGGACCGTGAAGTACCCCTCGAGCCCCTTGCGGACATAGCTTCGGCCCGACCACAGGAACAGGTTCTTGGCCACCTGCTGCGAGATCGTGCTGGCGCCGCGCAGCCGCTGCCCGTGCTCGTGCGCGTCGATCGCCTCGTGGATCGACTCGACGTCGAAGCCCCAGTGCGTGGCGAAGTTCTGATCCTCCGAGGCGATCACGGCCAGCGCGGCGCGGGGGGAGATGCGGCTCCACGGGACCCAGCGGTAGTCGACATGGTAGGCGCGGCCGTGCGCGAGGGCGCTGACCCGGCGCTCCACGATCACCGCCGTCGTCAGCGGCGGGACGAAGCGCATGACCACGGTGGCCAGCACGGAGATGGCGAGCAGGAGGGCGATGAACCGGCACACCCTCATGAGAAACCGGCGGAGGAAGGATCGGGGGCGGGCTCCGCCTGAAGATGAACGTTTGGCCATGAACGACGCAATGGTAACTCAGACTGAGGGCACGGTGCAGGGTGAAGCCCTGCGCTATCTGAAGATCGTACGCCTCCGAAGTTCTGCACCATCGCTTCGAATCATCGCCGGATAGCCCACGCCTTCAGCCGTGCGCCGTGGTCGTGCGCGTTCAGCCCCTCCCCATCGGGGCTCCCCCCATGAGAGAATCCCCCCGATGCACACTTGTCATGCCGCTCTCATCCAGCCCAGCAGAGCGCGGACCCTGCTGTGTCTCGCGATGCTCGCGTCGTTGGTACTGTCGGCCTGCGCGCGGACGACCCGGAACGCCGGGGCGCCGACGCCGGCGGTCGAAGCCGCCGCCCACACCCGCGTCGAGGATCTCGTCGCGAAGAGCGGGGCAGAGGTGGCCATCGCGTTCCAGACGCTGGACGGGCGCCAGGAATGGTTCGGGCGCGCCGACGAACCATTTCACGCGGCCTCGACGATGAAGATCCCGGTGATGATCGAGCTGTTCCGGCAGGCCGAGGCGGGACTGATCTCGCTCGACGGCCCCGTAACCATCGTCAACGAGTTCAAGAGCCTCGCCGATGGCAGCCCCTTCTCGCTGGGCCCCGACAGTGACTCGGAAACGGACCTCTACAAGGCCGTCGGTGAGACGCGCACCTACCGCGAGCTGTGCGACCTGATGATCGACGTCAGCTCGAATCTCGCGACCAACATCCTGATCGAGGGGCTGGGGGTGGATAACATCCGGGCGACCACCGAGGCGCTCGGGGCCGGCGGGATGAACGTCCGGCGCGGCGTCGAGGACAACGTCGCTTACCGCGCGGGCCTGAACAACACGACCACGGCCCGAGCCCTGCTGGTGCTGCTCGAGGCGATTGCCACCGGCAAGGCCGTCTCGCCCGACGCCAGCCGCCAGATGGTGGCGATTCTCGAGCGGCAGCACTTCAGCGACGGGATCCCCGCCGGCCTTGCTCCCGGCACCCTCGTCGCCCACAAGACGGGCAGCATCACCGGCATCCAGCACGATGCCGCGATCGTGTTTGGCGACCGCCCCTACGTGCTCGTCGTTCTCGTGCGCGGCATGGACGACGAAAAGCAGGGGAACGCGCTCATCGCTGACATCGCACGGGCCATCAACGGGGCCGTCACGGCGCGGTGACCTCATTTCGCGCGCCGGCGTCCGGCTTCCAGCCGACCACGCCCGTTGGCTGCCGGTGTAACCTCGGCTGACATCCGCTGTATCACTTCGTGAGCGGGCGCCGTTACGGTTCGGGTCGGCGTCTTGCGACGAAGGAGGTACCGAGATGCCAGGTAGTGGCCGTCTTCGCGTGGCGGGGGCGCTCGCGGTCGTCCTGCTCGGCGCGATGTCGACAGCGGGCTGCGTCGTCGTGCCGATGAAAGTGCGAACTCGTGTCGAGGCCCCGGCGGGCACGGCGCACAAACTGTCGAAGGAGGAGTTCATTCCCGGCAAGACGACGCGCGAGGCGGTCGAGACGAAGTACTCGGCGGCGGCCGTCGGGACTGACGTTCCGGGCTTGTTCTGGGGACGGTTTCGAGCGTCGAGTTGGGCGTTCGCTGCGTTCACGGCCCTTCCCGCGCCTTACGCAACCGGGGGCCGGATGTGGGGGATCAGCAATCTCATCGTCACGTTCGACGAAGACGGGTCGGTGAGAGACTCGTTCGTCGTTGCCGAGAGGGACCTGCACCGTCCGCTGGCGCGGGCGCTCGCCGAAGTCTGCGCGCCCCCGCTCGAGTGGGGGTCGCCGCTGAGCATCCACGGCTTGGAGCCGGACTCCGAGGAGTCGGGCCGATCGGTCGATCTCGAATTGACGAGCGCCGGTGCGGTCGTGACGAAACACTCCCGCCTGGGGCGGGATGGGCGGCCGCGGTCGCCGACGGCGGTCGCCACCGTGGGGTTGACGGACATCGAGAGTCTGACGGTCGGCCACGGTGGCAATAACCCGAGCGCCGTCGAAGTCGTGCTCGAGTTCAGGGCAAGGACCAGCGTGGGCGACCACCTGAAGTTCCCGGTGGAACCGCGCGACGCGATGACGATCGCGCGCTGGTGGGCACAGATGAGGCCGGGACTGGCGACCGGCGCCACCATGACGAAGCCGGGGAAGTGAGAGGAGAGCCCGGCAGACCGGATTTCATCCGATGCCGGCCTGCCGTCGACCGCGGACCAATCTCTTCAGCCTGCCCGCTCGGCCGTCCGGTTACCCCTCCGGATGCAGGCGCAGCGTCTTGCCAACGGTGACGTAGACGCTCGTGGTGTACGGCTCGCGTCCCCGCTCACGGATCTCGATCTTGTAGGCGCCGGGTTTGAGGTGGATCGTCTTGTTGTCGTGCGCCGTGCCAAGATAAGCGCCGTTGATGAACACCTGGGCGTCCTTCACCTTGGTGTCGATCTTGACGTTGCCCGTGTTCGGGTACCGATCGTAGCCCGGTCCCCAACCCGGTCCCCAGTAGGGCCCTCCCCACGGTCCCCAGAAGGGGCTGTACCACCCGCCGATGAACTCGCCGTGGACGACGAAACCGCCGCCGCGGTGTTGCTCGGCAGACGCACCGACGGGCGCGGCGAGCGCCAGCGCGACCGTCAGAATCAGTAACGCTTTCCTCATAGACCGCCTCCACCCCTGACAACAGCAATGAAGGTGCCAATGCCTGTAGGCCTGTTCTGCTGCCTGTTCGCGCAGGTGTCGCGAGCGGCCGCCCGCCGTATCCTTCCGATTCCCCAAGACCACGGCCGGGCTGTCTTGATCTCAGGACACCGGGTTGGCATCAGGTCCGGCGGCGTGTATCGTTGACCTGAACTCATGCGCCGAATCGTCCGTCTTGCCGTCGGGCTCGTCGTCGCGCTTGGGCTGCTCTATGCCGCCGACGCGGCGTGGGTTTCTCTGCGGACGACGGACCATCGCCTGCCTATGCGCGACGTCCAGATCCATGTGATGCTCGCGGTCCCCCAGAAGAACAACCGCGTGGAGTTCATTCCCGGCGGGACCGAGACCGAGACCTGCCTGTCGTCGCTCTTTCCGCACTCGGGGCTCGCGCCCTGCTGGTACGTCGAGCGGCACACGAGAAGGGAAGTCGACTACTGACGGCTCGGCTGTCCCAATTCCTCTGCTCTGCAGACGTCCTGCCGGGGAGGCGGTGCGTACGTCGCGGCCCGTGCGCAGATTCCTGCGGCGGGAGCCCTCGTCGCGCTAGAATCGGCGGGACGATCGGCACCTCCGATCGGGACGAATGACTGGATGAGACTCGACACCCCGGACACCGGGGACGACCGCCGCGATCTCTGGCTCGGCGCGCAGGGCGAAGCGAGCGACGCCGCCATGGCCGGCCGCGCGGCCCTGCTCGTGTTCCTGGTGCTCTGGACCATCGGGTTCCTGCGCCACGGCCTCGACGCCGAGCACCTATACAGCTCGTTCATGCACCTAGTGCACATCCCGTTTCACGAGGCGGGCCACGTCCTGCTGTCGCCGTTCGGCCGGTTCGTGACCGTGCTCGGCGGCAGCCTGTTCCAGGTCGCCATCCCACTCGTGTGCGCCGCCGTCCTCCTGTTGAAGACCCGCGACCCGTTCGGCGCGTCGGTGGCTGCGTGGTGGGCGGGACAGAGCCTGATGGACGTGGCCCCGTACATCGCCGACGCGAGAGCGCTGAAGCTGGTGCTGCTCGGCGGGCGAACCGGCGCCGAGGTCGAGGGGCACGACTGGGAGTACCTGCTGGGGACCCTCGGCTGGCTTCACCGCGACACGGCGCTCGGCCGGGCGTCGTTTACCATCGGCGCGCTGCTGATGGTCGCCGCCCTCGCCTGGGGCGCGGCCGTCGTCTGGCGGCAATGGACGTCGCGGTCCTTACGGTAGACTAGGAACCCACGTCGAAGGGCGAACAGGCATGACGTCCAAGTCCCATGCGGGCCAGGGCCCATGCGACCTCACCGACCGCAAGCGAGCGGAGGAGGCACTGCGCGAGAGCGAGTACTTCTTCCGGGAATCGCAACGTGCGGCCTCCATCGGATCGTACAAGACGGACTTCACCACCGGCCTCTGGGAATCATCGGAAGTGCTCGATGAGATCTTCGGGATCCGGAGGGACTACCGCCGGAGCGTCGAAGGGTGGCTGGATCTCGTGCATCCCGACGACCGGGAACTGCTCGATCGTTATCTTCGCGACGAGGTCATCGCCGGACGCAGACCGTTTGCCAGGGAATACCGAATCGTCCGCAGGAACGACGGCGAGGTGCGGTGGGTCAGCGGATTCGGGACCGTCTCCTTCGATATGGACGGCAGGATTCTCTCGATGATCGGGACGACCCAGGACATCACCGAGCGCAAGAGGGCCGAGGCGGAGCGGGCCAGGCTCGAGGTCCAGCTGCGGCAGGCCCAGAAGATGGAGTCGGTCGGACGCCTGGCGGGGGGCGTGGCCCACGACTTCAAC
>PMKG01000241.1 GCA_003157675.1 Acidobacteriota bacterium | reverse complement strand
TCGACGTGCGCGATGATGGCGACATTACGGCGGAGCGGGTTGGCGACCGGAGGAACCGATTTCTGTGACGAAGGCATCCCTCCATTATACCGACCCGCCGCCGCCGACCCCTACCGCTTCGCGGGCAGCCCGTTCAATAGCTCCGACACGGCCGCGTCGAGCTGGCTGTCCTTGCCGCGCAACCCCTCGCCGATGGGCCGCGTCACGGCGACGTCCACCGGCCGCGGGTGCATCTCCATCGGGGAGCCATCGGCTGTCATGATCCTGGTCCGGGGCAGGCGGAAGCTCGACCCGTCGATCAGCCGGATGTTCCAGGTGTAGATGATCCAGCCCGCGGTCGGCTCCCCCACCACCTTGCCGAGCCTCAGCGCGCGGTACCCTTCGGTGAAGTCCTCGGCGTCCGAGAGCGAATGCTGGTTGGTGACGAGGATCGTCGGCGCCTCGAGCGCGCGCTGTCCGAGCGCCGGCCGCGCCGGCACTTGCGGCAGGCCTCGCTGCGTCATCGTCAGGTACGGGCGGCGCGAAAGGACGTCGATCGCGTATACGTTGACGAAGCCGCCGTTGTTGTTCCTCACGTCCACGACGACGCCGTCGCGGGTCTGGTTTTCGACGTCGAGGTCGACGTAGAGCTGCGCGAGCGACGGCGCGCCCATGTCGATCATGTGCACGTAGCCGAGCCGCCCGCCGCTCGCCCGTTCGACGTAGGCGCGGTTGGCCTCGACCCACTCCCGGTAGAGCAGGCCTTTCTCGACGCCCTGAGTCACCGGGCTCACGACGACGTCGCGTTTCTCCCGTCCGTCGGCGCTGGCCGACATCGTCAGGACGACGCGGCGGCCGACCTTGCGCTCGAGCCGCTCGTCCAGATTGGAGCGGCCCGTGAGCGGCACGCCGTCCACGGCCAGCAGGTAGTCGCCGGGCTTGATCGCGCCGGTCGCCGCCGACGGGCCGAGCGGCACGAGGCTCGCCACACGGAGCCGCCCGTTGCGCTCGAACTCGGCGCGGTCGAGGCCGATGCCGATCCGCCCGGTGGCGGCCGTCGCGCCTCCGGCCGGCGGCGCCGAGATGCCCAGGTGCGACGCGTTGAGCTCGCCCACCATCAACGAGATGACGCGCCGCAGCTCGTCCGGCGTCGCCGCGCCCGCGGCGTGCGGGCGGTAGGCGGTGCGCACGGCGTTCCAGTCCACGCCGTTGAAGTGCGCGTCGAAGAAGCTGTCACGCTGGTAGGTCCAGGCCTGATCGAACACCTCCAGCCGTTCCTTCGCAAAATCGACGTCCATCTCCGCCGTCACCGCGACGGGCCGCGTCTCCCGCCGGTCAAGCGTGATCGACTGGATGCGCCCGTCCTCGAGGTAGTAGACCTCCTTCGAATCGGGCGAGACCTGCGCGGCCGACTTCGAGCCCGGCGTCGACGTCAGCTGACGGGCGACCGGGCGCTCGCGCGACAGCTCGTCGAGCGAGTAGATGTAGAGGTTGGTCTGGCCCGCCACCGACGCCGTCAGCAGCGCCCACTTCCCGTCCGGGCTGATCGTCACGGCCGACAGGTCGAGGCCAACCGGCATCAGCGACAGCCGGCGCCGAATCTGATCCCAGACGATCTCGACCGGCTTCGGCGTCCTCCTCGCGTCCTTGTCGTCTCTGGCATCGGACGTCGAGGCCGGTTTCGACGCCCCGGGCCCGGCCTGCGCTGGCGGCGCGTCAGAGGGCGGACCGGCCGGCTTGGACGTGTCCTCTTTGAAGAGATCCCGGAACTGGTCCTCCCGGAACTTTGGCACATGCAGAGTCAGGTCGACGCGGGCCAGTTGCGCGGTCTCTGTCCGCTGCGACGTGTCGAACAACAGGAAGCTTCCGTCCGGGCTCCAGGTCACGCCTCCGATGGCACTGTTGGCGAGCCAGGACACCTGCCGCGACTCGCCACCCGCGGCCGGCACGATCCAGACGCTCGTGAAGCCTTTCGCGCCCATCGCGAGATACGCGACCCACTTCGCGTCGGGCGACCAGGCGATCTCGTGGCCGGCGCCCAGCCTGTCGCTGAGGTAGCCGCTGGCCACGACGCGCTCGGTCTTCGCGTCGAGGTCGAGCACGCGGAGCTCGTGCTGGCCGCGCTCGAACGCCAGCAGCTTGCCGTCAGGCGAGAGGGTCGGCAGCGCGTCGTCGAGCGCGTCACGCGTCAGCGCCGTCTCGCTCATCGTCCGGAAATCGAACATGAAGAGGTGCGACGCGCCGTCCCGGTCCGAGACGTAGACGAGTCGTCGAGCGTCGGGCGCCCACACGATCCCCGACTCGTTGGCAGCGGTACTCGTCACCCGCGTCGCGTCGCCGCCGTCCCTGGCCGACGAGGCGAACACCTCGCCGCGAACGACGATCGCGACTTTCTTGCCGTCCGGCGACAGGGCGAGTTCCTGGAACTGGTTCGAGAGCGCCAGGTGCTCGACGGCCGGTCCGGCCGGCGCGCCGCGACGCGAAATCGTGACGGGCGATGCCGCGCCTGTCGCGGTGTCGAGCTTCCAGATGCCGAAATCGCGCNNGGCCGTCGGCCGAGATCGACGGCCACAACACTCGTCCGTCGGTGAACTTCGTCACCGGCACCGCCGTCTTGCCGGGCTCCTGGCGCCAGATGTTCTGGGCTCCGCCACGGTCTGAGACGTAGAAGAGCGTGCGCCCGTCGGCCGCCCACATCGGCCACATCTGCTTGGCCCCGCCTTCGGTCACCCGCGAATACGACTTCGCGGCCCCGTCGTCGAGGATCCAGATCTCGGACTCGTCGATGTGGCTGTGTCCCTTCCGCCACCACTGGCTCGACGCCAACCCGCGGGCGGTGAATGCCATCCGCGTGCCGTCGGGCGCAGGCGCCGCGAAATACTCGTTGACGTAGCGATCGGCGCTCACCGCCATCGGAGTACCGCCATCGACGGACACGCGATAGATGTCGTTCATTCCCGCGATGTCGTGGCTGGCGGATGAGAAGTAAACCCAGCGACCGTCCCGCGACCACGCGTCGAGCAGGTCCGGCGCGTCGTCGAATGTCAGCCGGCGCAATGCGCCGGTCTTGAAGGTCAGGACGTAGATGTCGCCGTTGCCCGTCCGCGTGGAGACGAAGGCGAGCTCGTCGCCGGACGGCGAGTAGATCGGCCGGGACTCGGTTGCCGGATGCGACACGAGAAGCCGGGCCTCACCCCCGCCTGTCGGGACGGTCCAGATGTCACCGCCGGACACGAAGGCGATCTCCGACCCGTCCGGCGAGATCCCCGGCTCACCGAACGACGGCAGAGCCTCCTGCTCCGTCCCGGGCTGGTCGAATGCGCGAGCCGGGCCCATCGAAGCCGCCAGAATGAGCCAGGCCGAGGCGGCCGCTGTCACCGTTCGCACGCAGGATCGCCACATGACATGTCCTCCAAGACGTCCGTTGGACCGGAACCGGGTGGGGCTGGAATGGCCGAGTCAGGCCGGACAGCTCTCAAGATCTCTGGATTCGGCCGCCCGTCTCGACGATCAGCTGGTGCTCGGCCGTCGAGAGCCGCTCCTCGATCTCCGGGTACCCTTCGATGAGCGTGGCAGCAGAATCGGGCGGCACGGTCGCCAGCGCGGCGCCGGCCACGTCGCGGAGCTGTAATCCGAGAGACGCCAGCCGCTCCTTCAGCGTGGCGTGTCGATCGACCGGGTGACCGTGCACCGCGAGTTCGGCCCCGGTCAGGCGCTCGTCGCCCGCGTTCGATGCCGCGATCTCCTGGAACACGGTGCTCACGTTGACATACTGCGTGTCCGAGTAGGCAGCGTGCTGCATCAGGGCGAATACGGCGTGCCAGGCCGGCGTGAACGCCGCCAGCTTCACGAGCCCCGCCGCGAACGTCTCGCGGCCGGCGACCGCGACCGCCGCGTCATCCGCCGCCCGTTCGCGGTCCGCGTCGAGGACGTTCCCGGCGGCAACCTCGCCGACAAGCACCGACAGCAGCGCCAGCGGCGCCGCCCACAGAACCGCGCGGACCCCGCGCGACCGCCGCGCCGCGTCGCGCATGGCACGCGACACACCGACCAGGGGCGAGGCGTACCGGGTGGTGAACGCGGCCTGTTCGCGCGAATAGTGGGCCAGCTCGTGCGCCAGCTGGCCGCGGAGTTCATCGACCGAGAGGATGCGCGCCAGCGGCAGAGACAGGCAGAGGGTGCGGCCCGAAACGCGACGGTCCAGGCCCGTCACGCTCGCCCCGGTCACGAACAACCAGGGCACCAGGCACACGACGACGTTGTCCGGAGGCTCGGCGCCGACCGCGGCCGACGCGGTACCCACGAACTCCGCCAGGCGGCGCTGTTCCGACAGGTCCAGCACCTGGCCGACGAGCGAGATCGTCGGGCGCCGGATCAGGCTGAACGCCACCGTGCCCATGGCCAGCGCCCACCCGACGCCGGCGGCGCACGCTGCCAGGAGCAACGATCCCGGCATCCGCTCCAGGGGCTGGAGCCACAGGGCACCAGCCCCGACCAACACGCCTGCCACCGCCAGCAGCCCATGGGCGAGGCCGAGACACGCGGTCCCAAACGCGGTGGCGACGAGCGCCGGCCGAAAGAACCGAATCATGCGCCGCCTGCTCCCCCGACACCATCGACCCGCCACGATCAGCCCGCCGAGGAAGGCGAAGCCAACGCCCCCGACGACGGCCGAACCGCCGATCGCAGTCGAGTACAGGGTGTAGGTGGCACAAGGCGGAAACCGCGAGCCGATCTGACCGCCGGTGCAGAGGGTCGAGAGGGACGGCCTCATGAGCAGACCGCCATACGGCAGTACCCGCTGCAGCGCCATCTGCTTCACCAGCCACGGGTCCCAGCGCGCTTCCCACCTGGCCCGGCCCAGCAGGCCCAGCGCGGACACGATAACCGGCAGCGCCAGAACGATGGCCAGCGTCTTGACGAAGCGCCTCATCCTCGCGGCTCCCCGGTCCCGAGCCCCCAGCACCGAAGCACGCTCTCGACGAGCTCCGACGGATTGCCGACCGACGCCAGGCGCTCGAGCCTGCGCCGGAGGATCGGCTGCAGCTCGTCGCGCGACCAGGTGCGCACGACTCTGAAGGGCTTCCCCTCCGGCGCCGCGATCACCGGGAACGCCCGGACGATATCGGCAACACCGTGATCGGCCGCGTGCAGACCGGCGCGCGCCATGGTGGCGGCGACGATCCCGAACGACGGCGTCTCACGGCTGGCCGCCTCGTCCTCCAGCCAGTCGAGCAGGAATTTCACGGTCCCCACGTGCAGGCCGTGCACGGCCTGGATCAGCAGCGCGAGCGACTGGCGCCCCTCGTCACCGAGGTGTCGCCACGCGCGCGCGATGAGCGGGTCGACCCGCTTGTCGCCGAGCGAGAGCAGCCCCGCGATGACCCCGGCCCGCGCGTCGTCGCGATCGATCTCGGCGATGAACGACGCGACGTATTTCGGCCCCGACATCGGGTCGCCCTCTTCGAGCGGGAGCAGGATGGCCATCTCGCAGGCCGCCGTCGCCACGACCGACGGGTCGTGGTCCTCGATCAGGAACGGCAGCAGGCCGTTGGTGTAGCCCGCCCCGTCGCGGATCTCGTGCTCCCGGTGGAGCCGTTCGACGGCGCGCGCCACCTGCAGCACGACCTGACGCCTGACCTCGGGATTCAGCCGTTCGACGGCGAGCCTCGCGAGGGCCGTCACGCGGGGCACCTCGTCGTCATCGGGATCGACGCCGTACGACAGACACTTGTAGAACAGCAGGTGGCGGAGGAGGTCCGGCCCGAGTGCGGGCCAATCGGCGGGCCGGGCCAGGAGTCGGTCGAGTTCGTCGAGCGACGGAGTGCTCTCCCCGGTCTTGGGTGATCTACCGTCGTCCAAGTGCGCTCCTTGCCCGTCGGGTTCCAGGGCCGCGACCGGAGTGCAAGCGCGGCCGTTCACGTGGACGGTGCGGGCCCCGGCTTTCGCGAGTATGGCGGATGCGCAATCGGGGCGTCAACCGATGAGCAGCCGCCCCTCCTCCATCACCTTCACGTCGTCGAACCAGACGGTCGGCTCCTTGACGAGGCCGTCGAGATGGCTCGCCACGCGCACGGTTCCACCCATCGACTTGTTGTCGCCGAAGGCCACGTGAATCGTGCCCATCACCTTCTCGTCCTCGAGGATGACGCCGGTCAGCGTCGCCCGGTCGTTGGTGCCGATGCCGAACTCGGCCACGGTGCGCGCGTCCCGGCCGTGCGGCGCGAGCAGCGCGACGAGCGCCCCGGCCTCGGGGCCGCCGGTAATCTCGGTGGCGTACCCGCCCTCGACCACGATGCGGAGCGGACGGCTCAGCAACCCGACGCCGGCCATCGAGCCGTCGACGACGACCACGCCCTCGGACCGGCCTTCGAGCGGAGCCAGGTAGGCCTCGCCCGTCGGCAAGTTGCCCCACTGCCCCTTCTCGCGGAACAGTCCCGAGCTGGCGTGCGCCCGGCGGCCGCCGATCGGCATGCTGATGTCGGTGCCCGCCGGGGCCNNCGCGCGGCGATCTCGCCGTAGTCCGCGTTCATGCACCGGATCATGATCTCCTCGGTCACTCCGGGGAGGGTCGCGACGCGGGCTCCCGCCAGGCTGGCCGCCCGACGCGAGTCGGTGTGCGTCAGCGACTTCGACGTGGGACAGAGCACGATGTCCGCGCGCCTCATCAGTTCCGCCACCTCGGGCGGCGGTTCCTCACCGTTGCTCCGCCGCGGCAGCATCTCGACGAGCAGCACGTCGAGCCCCAAGTCACGCGCCGCACGGTGCAGGGCCAGGCCGATCGCCCGGAGAGGCTCGTCGGTCACAATCAGCACCCGCTCGCCCGAGNNCGGCCGCGGCCGCCTCGGCCACCACCGCGGGCGTGAGCGCCTTGCCGGTGATCGCCCGCTCGACCGGTTCCGACCGCCATGGCACGGGCGCCACGCCCGAGAACGCGACACGCGCGTGCTGCACCAGGCCGTCCTTGACGACGATCGCGAGCGCCACGCCCGCGAGCGCGAAGTCCCACGCCCCGCGCGCCCGCACCTTTCGGTACGAGCTGCGCAGTCCGGGTTCCGCCGGCGGCAGCAGCACCTCGGTGAGGATTTCGTTCTTCTCGAGGATCGTCTCGCGCGTCACCGCCTTCGCCGGACCGACGAAGAAGGCCTCGAGCGGGACCAGCCGGCTGCCCCCCGGGCTGGCGATGCGAACCCGGCCGCCCAGCGCGATGAGCGCCGGGGCGGTGTCCGACGGGTGGACCATGATGCACTGGCCCCCGCCGAGCACGGCGTGGTCGTCATTCTCCCCACCCATCGCGTAACAGAGCTCGCCGCCCTTCCGCAGGCAGTGGAAATCGCCCCGGAAGTACCAGCACCGAGGCCGCTGACACAGGTTGCCGCCGATGGTGCCCTGGTTGCGAAGCTGCGGGCTTGCGACCGACGCGGAGGCCTGGGCGAGCCCGCGGTAGGACTCGAGAATCGTCTTGTGGGCGGCAATCTCGCCGTGGGTCGTGAGCGCGCCGATGCGCAGGCCGCCGCCGGGCGCCGGCCCGATCCCGCGAAGTTCCTTCAGGCCGCTCAGGCTCACGAGCGTCCTGGCCGTGAACACGCCGTCGCGCAGACAACCGAGCAGGTCGGTGCCGCCGGCGTGGAGCCTCGTCCCCGGCACGGCCAGTCGGCGCACGCCGTCAGCCACACTGGTGGCACGCGTATGAGTGAATCCCGGCAACATGAGTCATCCCCTCTTCTTCGACGCGGCCAGCAGGCTGAGCAGCCGCCGCGGGTTCACGGGTGTTTCGGGGGTCCGCACGCCGCACGCGTGGTAGATCGCGTTGGCCACGGCGGGCGCTGCCGGAACCGTCGCCGGTTCGCCGAGCCCCTTC
>PMKG01000153.1 GCA_003157675.1 Acidobacteriota bacterium | reverse complement strand
GATGGTGCGGCCATCGAGGCGCGGCGGCGTGCCGGTTTTCAGGCGCCCCCAGCGAAAACCAAGACCCTTCAGCGCGTCGCTGAGCTGCCCGGCCGAGCGCTCTCCAAGCCGGCCCGCCGGCCATTGTTCGGGACCCACGTGGATCACGCCGTTCATGAACGTCCCGGCGGTCACGACTAGCGCCCGACAGCCGACTTCCCTGCCGTCTTCCAGCCTGAGGCCGACCACGCACCGGTCACGGACGACCGGCGCCGCCGCCACCCCCACCATCCACTCGATGCCGCGCTCGCGGTCGAGGGCCGACCGCACCCACTCCCGGTACGCCCGCTTGTCGGCCTGCGCCCGCGGCGACCACACGGCGGGCCCCCGGCTTCGGTTCAGGACCCGGAACTGAATGCCGGTCGCATCGATGGCCCGCCCCATCAGGCCTCCGAGGGCGTCGATCTCGCGAACCAGGTGCCCTTTCGCGGTGCCGCCTATCGCAGGATTGCAGGACAACTGCGCCACCGTGTCCCGCGATTGTGTGCAGAGCCCGACGCGGAGTCCGAGCCTCGCCGCCGCCCACGCCGCCTCGCACCCGGCATGCCCCGCGCCAACGACGACGATGTCGAACGTGTCAGCCATCAACCTGAGCCCTGAGCCTTCTTGAGTCNNTTGCCGACGCAGAATCGCGAGAAGATGGCGGCCAGCAGGTCGTCGGTCGTCCGCTCTCCGGTGACTTCTTGTAATAGCTCAGAGGCCGCACCAAGACAGGACAAAACAACATCTTCTGGTATTTGACCAATTTCAAGTGCCGCCGCTGATGCCGCATCAATCAATGTTTCTGCCGCATGCCCTAACAATTCAATGTGTCTTATATTGCTAATATATACTGGCTCTTTAGGCCCAGACAACCCGGCAACTTTGTCAATTGACAGAATCAGCTCGTCGATTCCTGAACCTGTAACCGCCGAGATCTCCACAACCGCTCCGCCGTCCACGAGGCCTTGGTCCGCGAGCTCGGCCGGCGTCCAGGCCGCCGCCAGGTCCGTCTTGGTCGCAACCACGATTCGCGTGGCCCGATCCGCCGTCCCGAGCAGCCGCCGATCGTCCTCGGTCAGCGGCGCGGACCGATCGAGCATCGCCAGGACGACGTCCGCCGCCGCGTGGGCTTTCTCTGCGCGGGCGACGCCCTCCCGCTCCACGGGGTCTGAGGTCGGCCGCAAACCCGCCGTGTCGACCAGCGTCACGCGCGTCGCGCCCAGCATCACCGCCTCGGTCAGCACGTCGCGCGTCGTCCCGGGCACCGGTGTCACGATGGCGCGGTCGACGCCGGAGAGCCGGTTGAACAGCGTCGACTTCCCCACGTTCGGCCGCCCGGCGATCGCCACCACGATCCCTTCGCGCACGAGCCGCCCGCGGCGCCCGTCGGCGAGCAGCCCTTCGATTCGCCCGAGCGCGTCGCGAATCGCCTCGCGCGTCTCGTCTGGCGAGATGAAGTGGAAGCCTTCGTCGGGGAAATCGGCCGACGCCTCGAGTCTCGTCCTGAGGTCGAACAGCTGGCGTTCGATCTCGCCGATCCGCTCGGCCAGCGCGCCCTGCAGTTGGTCGAACGCCACCTTCGCCTGGAGCGGCGTCGTCGCCTCCACGAGGTCGCGCACCGCCTCGGCCTGCGTCAGATCGAGCCGCCCGTTGAGGAAGGCGCGCAGCGTGAACTCGCCGGGCCCGGCCAGTCGTGCGCCCGCCGCCACGCACGCGGCGATCACTTCGCCGGCGATCACCGGGCTGCCGTGCAGGCTGAACTCGACGATGTCCTCGCCGGTGTACGAGGCAGGCGCGGCGAACCAGGTCGCGACGGCCTGGTCGACCGCCGCCACCGGTGCCGTCGCGTCAATCGACGATCTCGCCGCGCGCGCGGCGATCGCGACGCGGACGAGCGTCGCCTGCCGCGGCGCGAGTGGGGTGGGGCCGTCGATCAAGCGGGCCGCGATGTCGAGGCTGCGTGGCCCGCTCACGCGGACGACCGACAGGCCTCCGCGACCGGGCGGGGTGGCGAGGGCGACGATGGTGTCGTCGGGAGAGAACATCGCCTGCCGCGTACGGCCGAATCCCTCCGGCGTGCTTACTTCCGTTCCCGCTTCGCGGTGATGAGCACCGTCTTCACGGCCGCGTCGCCGATGCTCTCGGTCTCGGCGAGTCCCTGTTCGGCCACCGCCATGTGGACGATGCGCCGCTCGTAGGCGTTGAGCGGCCCCAGCTTCTGCTCGAGGCCGGTGCGCCTGGCCTTCTCGCCGAGGAACAGCGCCATCTGGCGCAGCTCGGCGTCCTTGTCCCGGCGGAAGTCCATGCAGTCGACGACGACGCGCTGGTTGTCCGGCAGTTCGTCGCGGAAGATGACCGACGTAACGTGCTGCAGCGCCTGCAGGCCGTCGGCCTTGTGGCGGAGCAGCAGCTCTCCGTCATCGCCGGTGAGGTTGACCCTGGGGCCGTCCGGCGTATCCTCGACCGCCGCCTCGAGCGACAGGCCCATGGCCGACGTCACGCCCTTCACGAAATCCAGCAGTCGCGCATTCAGATCGAGATCGTCCACGTCGGTTCCCTCCGCATTATCGCCGTAGGATTCGGGAGTCAGGATTCGGGTCCGACTCGCGCGTTCGGCCTGAATCCCGAATCCCGACCCCTGAATCCCGATTCCTGAATCCCGAAACCTGACGCGGGCCCGCGAGTCTGTCACGCGGGCTTCGTCTTCAGCCTCCGCTCGGCGGGCGGTCTCGGCGTGTTCGGCGGGCCCACCATCTTGTTGGTGATGTACTGCTGGCCGATCGCGAGCAGGTTGCTGAAGAACCAGTACACCGTGAGGCCGCTCGGCATCCAGAGGAACATGAAGGTGAAGACGAGCGGCATCATCATCATCATCTTCTGCTGGGCCGGGTCGCCGCCGGTGGGCGTCATTCTCTGCTGCACGAACTGGCTGGCGCCCATCAGGATCGGCGTCACGTAGTACGGGTCGTGCGCCGAGAGGTCCTTGATCCACCAGATGAACGGCTCGCCGCGAATCTCGATCGCCGCCGAGAGCAGCGAGTAGAACGCGAACAGCACCGGCAGCGTCAGCAGCATCGGGATGCAGCCGCTGGCGGGGTTCACGCCCTTCTCCTTGTAGAGGCTCATCACCTCCGCGTTCTTCTTCTGCTGCTCGGGGTCGGTCGCCTTCAGGTGCTTGTATTTCTCCTGGATGGCCTTCATCTGCGGCTGGAGCTCCTGCATCTTCCGCATCGAGACCATGCTCTTGTGCCGCAGCGGGAACATCACGGCGTTGATGAGGAACGTCAGGATGATGATCGCCCAGCCGTAGTTGCCGACGTAGGAGTGGATCCACACGAGCGCCCGCAGCAGCGGCACGGCCAGGAAGTCGAAGATCCCGAAGTTGATGACGCGCACCAGCTGTCCGTCCGACCGCGCCGCCTGCAGCACGTCGAAGTCCTTCGGTCCGACGAAGAAGGCGAGGTCGCTCATCGACTGCGCCTGCCGGACGCCGAAGGCGACCAGGTCGGCGATCTTCGGCGGCGCGTTCGGCGCCGCCGCGGCCGGCGCCAGCAGCGTGAACATCACCCGCGAGTAGTCGACGCGGACCATGCGCTTCGGCAGCGCCATCGCGACGAAGTACTGGTCGTCGACGCCCGCGGCGGAGAAGTCGCCTTCCTGGACCGGCTGCTTCACGAACTCGGTGGCCGCGACGCGCTGCACCTTGCTGCCGCGGACAATGATCGCTTCGGGCTTCTGCACGTAGCGGCTGCTCTCGGCGCCGGGAACCTGGTCGCCGAGGCCGGCGCCCCACAGCACCGTTGGATTCATGGCACGGCCGCCCACCTGGACCTCGGCCGTCAGCCGGACGATGTAGCCGCCCGGCGCGAAGGTGAAGGCCTTGCGCACCTTCAGGCCGAAGCCGTCCTCGAAGGTGAAGACGACCGTCTGCTCGCCGCGCGTCGCGTCCACGCTGTCTTCGCCGGCCAGCTGGAACAGCGCGTCCTTCAGCCGGGCCGTCGCGTTCGGATCGTCGACCATCAGGTCGAACGGGTGGATCCGGTCCGGTTCGAGGTAGCTCGGCACCAGTTCCTGCGGCCGCTTTTGCAGGTCGCGAAACCCCTTCAGCTTCCAGCTCTTCAGTTTTGCGCCGCGGTTGGTGAAGACGGCCCGGATGGTCTGCGTCTCGACCACGACGTCGCGCTCCGTCCCCTCGGCAATGATGGGCTGGCTCGGCGCCGCGGCGGCCACGGCCGGGGTGGCGGCGACCTGGAGTGACCCGGCGACCCCCGCGGCCGGGCTGGGCGTCGCCGCGGGCCGTGCGGCGAGGGCGGCAGCCGCTTCGCGCCTGGCCTTCTCCTGGGCGGGGTTCAACACGAGCATCTGGTAGCCGTAGAGCACCAGAAACGAGAGGGCGATCGCGACAAGAAGGCGTTTTTCCATGAAACCTAACGGGGGAGGCCGCCCGGCCAGGCGGGCGACGGTGAAGGCGCATCCCCAGAGCCGAGAAGCGCACCAGGGAATTCGTGCCCGGGGCAGCGGCCCTGGGGCGGGAGCGGCCACTCATCGGGAACCGGGTCGAAGCCGTTCGACCCGAACGGGTGGCACCGGGAGAGCCGCCTCAGGCCGAGCCACGCTCCCGACGCCGCGCCGTGACGTCGCACCGCCTCGGCCATATACTGCGAACAGGAGGGAACGTAGCGGCACGAGCCGCCAAGGACAGGGGAGAGGAGCAGCTGGTAGCCGCGAATCGCGGCCAGCAGGGCGTGCGCCACCCACGACGGCCGACCCGGCGCCGTCATCTCGCGACCGCCGAGGCGTGGCGGCTCAGCGTCCCGCGGGGCGGGGCTGGCCGGCCCGTCGCAGCGCGTAACGGAATTCGGCGTGGAGCGTGCGGGTGTCGGCATTGAGCATGTCCGGCCGAGGGATCACCACGATATCGAAACCCGGGGGGGCCTCGCCCTGCCTGAACAGCTCGCGGACGAGGCGCTTGGCCCGATTTCGGACGACCGCGCCTCCCAGCTTCCTGGTGGCGGCGATCCCAAGACGGCTGCGGCCCAAGGTGTTCGGGCGCGCGATCACGGTCATCAGCCGCGCGCGGATCCGAACGCCCTGCTCGTAGACCCGCAGGAATTCGGGGCGACGCCGTATCCGCGCCGAGGCGGGGAGTGCGTGCGGCCTGGTCGAACCTTGCTCCACGGGTCTCGCCGCTGGCGGCGCCTACACCGAGACGGTGAGGCGCTTGCGGCCCTTGGCGCGGCGCCGCTTCAGCACGAGCCGGCCGCCCTTGGTGGCCATGCGAACGAGGAATCCGTGGGTCTTCTTCCGACGACGATTATTGGGCTGAAACGTACGCTTCATGGTCAGATCCTGCAGGCCAAAACCCGGCCGCTGCTCATCACGAGATGCCGAACTATTAATGATATCGGAGCGCTTTGTCCCCTGTCAAACCGGCGCCTCGAAAGGGTGCCCGCCGGTGTCGATTCTGTGGTACATTGGCGAGCCTTCCTCCCTCTCGCCGAAGGCCGGAGGACGCGCGCCAGCGGCCGGCTCATCCTGGAAGTTTTCCACATCTGTGGAAAAATATGTGGAAAACGGCCCCCTCGAAGGCCCCGCCTTTCCAGGAATGGTCGAATTTGCGCGTTTCCCGGCAGGCGAAGGCGTCCGGAGGCCTTGACGGACGGGCTTCCAGCGAGCTCGACGGGCACCAGATGGGCCCCTCTCAGGGTTCCCGGCGGGGCGAAAGTCGGACGGGGCCGGCGAAATCGTCGACCGAAGCCGGCCCGGACGGGCTGAACATCATGGACGACACGAACATCTGGGAGCGCGTGCTCGAGCGGATCGCCACCAAGGTCAACCAGCATACCTTCTACTCCTGGTTCAAGGGCACGAGCCTCGAGCGCGACGACGACGACGCGGTGGTGGTGCGCGTGGCGAACGCGATGGTCAAGAACTGGCTGCAGCGCAACTACGCCGCGGTGCTCGACGAGGCCGTGGCCGAGGCGGGGCGCCCGGGCTGCCGCATCGAGTTCGTCACCGACGCCACCGATGCCCCCGCTCCCGACGCCGCTCGGGCGGACGCAACCGAGCCCGACGCCTCGCTGGCGCCGGTCACCTCGCTCGGCGGCCTCAACCCCCGGTACGCCTTCGAGACGTTCGTCGTCGGCCCGTCGAACCAGTTCGCCGAGGCGGCCTCCCGCGCCGTCGCCGAGGCGCCGTCGCGCTCCTACAACCCGCTGTTCATCTACGGCGGCGTGGGCCTCGGCAAGACGCACCTGATGCACGCGATCGGGCACTATGTGCTCCGGCACCACCCGAACATGCGGCTGACCTACATCTCGACCGAGCGCTTCAAGAACGAGATGATGAACGCGGTCAAGAACAACCGCGTGTACGAATTCCGCGAGCGGTACCGGACGGTGGACGTGCTGCTCGTCGACGACATCCAGTTC
>PMKG01000391.1 GCA_003157675.1 Acidobacteriota bacterium | reverse complement strand
CGGCGGCTTCGGCCGCGGGTGGCGAGGCCGACGGACCCTGGCTCGCCGCGCCGGCCGGCGGTCCCCACAACGCCCACACGAGCACGGCCACCGCGACGACCGCGCGTGCCATCCGGCGGCGTGCGGCGTGGGCGGTCGGCGTCAGGGGAGTCGCGGATGGTGTGGCCGGAGTGCGGGTCAACGGATCACGACACTTTCCGATCGAGCACGCGTTCGACGATGGCCTCGCCGAGAGCATCGGCCTCCTTCTCGAGCTGCGCCCGCGCCTCGCTGGCCTGCGCCTTCAGGCGCGCGCTGGCGTCGGCCACCTGGGAGTCGACGTCCCGGCGCGTCTCGGCCATCAGCGCGGATCTCGTCTCGCCGGCCAGGCGGCGGTTCTCGTCCATCTCGTGGTAGATCTCGGCCTGCGCGGCCTTCGTGCGCCGCTCGAACTCGGCCGCGGCCTCGCGGGCTTTCGCGGCAGCGGCCTGGGCCAGTTCCTGGGCGGAGCGAATCGCCGCCTCCCGCTCGCGCATCACGCGCCCGAGCGGGCGGAACAGCCCGCGGTCGAGCACGACGGCCACGAGCAGCACGATGAGGATGACCCAGAAGACGGCGAGACCCGGGAGCACCTGCGAACACCTCCAACCCGCGCACGGCCTCCGGTGCCGCGCGCCGGGATCACCAGCACCCTGCGAAAGGCAAAGAACGTGAAAACATCAATTTATACCACGACTTCCGAGGGGAATGGAACAGCCCGCTAGCGGAGCACGATGGCGGCGCCCGAGGCCGGGCCCGCGGTGCCGACGCGCGCGGCAGCCACGCCGCCCGCCGCGAAGGCCGACGCCGCGGCGCCGGCCGATGCCGGATCCACGGCAACCAGCAGGCCGCCCGACGTCTGCGGATCGAACAGCAGGGCGAGGAGCGCCGGGTCGACGGCGTCCCGGCCGCCGACGCCCGAGGCGAAGTACTCCTCGTTCGTCTTCATGCCACCGGAACGGTTGGAGGCCAGGGCGAGGGCGCCCGGAATGAGCGGCACGGCGGCGACGTCGAGCGCGAGGGTGACGCCGCTTCCCTGCGCCATTTCCGTGGCGTGGCCGAGCAGGCCGAAGCCGGTGATGTCGGTGCAGGCGTGCACGAGGCCCAGGGGCAGCGTCAGCAGCGCCTCGGCCGCCGCCCGGTTCAGCGTGAGCATCACCTCGATGGCGGCGTCCTCGGCCTCGCGGCCGGCGCGTCCGAACTTGATGGCCGTGGCCACGACACCGGTGCCGATCGGCTTGGTGAGGAAGAGCACGTCGCCCGGCCGCGCGCCGGCGTTCCTCCACACCGCGCCGGGTGAGACGACGCCGGTGACGGCGTAGCCGAACTTGATCTCCGGATCCTGGACCGTGTGGCCGCCGAGCAGCGCGACACCGGCTTCGTCGAGCTTGTGGAGGCCGCCGAGGAAGATCGCCCGGATCGTCGCCTCGTCCACGTCGTCTTTCGGGAAGCCGGCGATGGCCAGGGCGGTCAGCGGATGGCCCCCCATCGCGTAGACGTCGCTGAGCGCGTTGGCGGCGGCGATGGCGCCGTAGGTGGCGGGGTCGTCGACAACGGGCGTGAAGAAGTCGACGGTCTGGACCAGCGCCGACCCGTCGTCCCACTGGTACACACCCGCGTCGTCCGCGGTCCTGAAGTCGACCAGGACGCGGTCGTCGTGCGGCGCCGGCATGTGGCCCAGGACCTGGGCCAGCTCGCCCGCGGCGAGCTTGCTCGCTCAACCCGAGCAGCTGGTCATCTGGGTCAGACGCTTCATGATCCTCTCCGGCTCACGGCTTACGGCTTACGCCCTACGGCCCACGGCTCAAGACTCAGGACTCAAGGCGGTTCAGGCCGGCCGACTGTCACGTTTACCGGCCTGTGCCTCGCGGCTTGCGGCCGGTTGGGGCCGTCGGCGTCGGGCGTCGGGCTCCCGGCGCCGGGCCTCGCCTCCTGTCCCGCTTGAATGACCCACGGGTCATAATTATGACCCGTGGGTTATTTTTATAACTGTCCGGTCATCGGCGCCGACTTCTCAGTGAAGCTCCCGACTTCTCGAACGCCAGCCCCGACTTCTCGGCGTTAGTCCCCCACCTCTCCGCGAAGCCTCCCGCTACCGCCGATTGAGTGCTTCGTATAGCCGCTGCAGGTCGTCCTCCGACTTGAAGTCGACTTCGATCCGTCCGCCCTTGCGGCCGCGGACGATGCGAACCGGCGCGCCGAGCGCGAGCCTGAGCTCCTGTTCGGCGGCGCGGGTGTGGACGTCGGCGACGGCGGCGGCCCTGGTTGTCGGCGGCGCGAGCAGGCGCTTGACGAGCGCCTCGGTCTGACGCACGGACAGTTGCCGGGCCACGATGGTCGCGGCCGTCTTGGCGATGGTGGTCTCGGCTTCGAGGCCGAGCAGGGCGCGGGCGTGGCCCATCGAGATGGCGCCCGCGGCGACCTGTTCGCGGACGGCGAGCGGCAGGCGGAGCAGGCGCAGCGTGTTGGCGATCGACGACCGGTCCTTCCCCATCGCCTCGGCCACCTGTTCCTGCGTGCATGCGAACTCGTCGATCATCTGCCGGTAGCCGAGCGCCTCCTGGATCGGGTTCAGGTCCTTGCGCTGCAGGTTCTCGATGAGCGCCAGGCGCAGCGCCATCGCGTCCTGTCCCGGTTCGAGGTCCCTGACGATGACCGGGACCTTGAGCAGGCCGGCGTGCTGCGCGGCGCGCCATCGCCGCTCGCCGGCGATGATCTGGAATCCGGCCCCGTCGCGCCTGACGAGGATTGGCTGGATGATGCCGTTGGCGCGAATCGATCGGGCGAGTTCTTCGATGTCGGCCCGTTCGACGTGGTCGCGCGGTTGGAACCGGTTCGGCGACAACCGGTCGACGTCGATCTCGAGCACGGCGTTGCGCGGTTCGGGCGGCGCGTCGGGGATGAGGGCGCTCAGGCCTTTGCCGAGTGCGGGGCGCTTGTCTGCCATGGAAGCTCTCGATTCAAGTTCTTACACCGTGGGCGCGGACCCTTGCATGGAGTTTCTGCGCGCGTGGCGCTCGAGGAACTCCCGGGCCAGCGCCAGGTACGCCTCTGCGCCGCGCGACTTGACGTCGTATAGCACGACGGGAACCCCGTGGCTTGGCGCCTCGCCAAGCCTGACATTGCGCGGGATCACGGTGTCGAACGTCTTCTCCTTGAAGAACTGTCGCACATCGCGTGCCACCTGTTGCCCCAGGTTCGTGCGGTCGTCGTACATCGTGAGCAGCACGCCTTCGATGTCCAGCGATGGATTGAGTGCGGCGCGGACGCGGCGCAGGGTGGCGACGAGGTCGGCGAGGCCTTCCAGCGCGAAGTACTCGCAGTGGAGCGGGATCAGCACCGAGTCGGCGGCGACGAGTGCGTTGAGCGTCAGCAGGCCGAGCGACGGCGGGCAGTCGATGAAGATGAAGTCGAACCGGTCGGCCAGCGGCCGGACCAGGCGGCGGAGTCGTTGTTCTCGCGCCAGGAGGCCGACCATTTCGATCTCGGCGCCGGTCAGGTCGCGGTCCGCGGCGATGACGGACAGGCCCTGGATTGCCGTGGGCCGGATGAGCGGGGCCAGGTCGACGTCGAGGTCGACGGCGGTGAGGGCCGCGTAGATCGACTGGCCGTGCGAGGTTTGATCGCGCATGCCGACGCCGCTCGTCAGGTTGGCCTGCGGGTCGGCGTCAATGAGGAGCACGCGGCGCTCGGCCAGGGCGAGCGAGGCGGCGAGGTTGATCGCCGTGGTGGTCTTGCCGACCCCGCCCTTTTGATTGGCTACGGCAATTATCCTGCCCATTTTCAACAACTTACAGGTTTTTTCCGCGCGGCGTTGCTGTGCGGGGTCGCGCGGGCGCGGAACGCTTCCCGGTGGCGCCGGGTTGGCTCCGGAGACGGGTCATTATTTCAGGCCGCCGCCGGTTTTGCGAGCAAAATCGGCGGGGCGAGCCGAACGGCGAGGGATTGTTCCACGTGCAACGTCCGGGTGCGACGCGCTCGACGTTTCACGTGGAACATCAAGCGTTGGTGGGAACGACCGGGCCAACTTCCCTCTTCTTCAGGACCAGCAGGCGACTCTGCAGCGATTCTACCAGGCTGTATGTGGTCTGCGGGACGAGCAACGGCATCAGCGCCGCCTGCGATTCAGCCGCTGACGGTCCACGAAATAACAGGAACTCCCCTCCCGGCTTCAAAAAGGCCTGAAGCCCCATCAGGATCTTCGGCTCCACCCTGACCGCCCGCATCGTCAAGACGTCGAACGCCTCGTGAAATTCCGGTCGGCTCAACAGCACCTCGTACCGCGCGGTCTCCACGTGAAGATCGACCTCCAGTTGCCGCCCGGCTTCGCGCAAAAACGCGCACTTGCGCGTCTTGGCCTCGACGAGCGTGAACGAGACATCCGGCCTCGCCAGCTTCATCGGGATGGCCGGGGACCCGCCTCCAGACCCGATGTCGATGGCGTTCGCCGCGCCCGGCTGAAGGTGCCGGACGGCCGCCAGCGGCTCGATGAGCAACCGGTCCACCGCCTTGTCGGTATCCCGAACGAGGTCGAGCGCCGTCAGGTTGATCTTCGCGTTCCAGGCCGTCAGCAACCGGAAATACGTCTCGAGCCTGTCGAGAAGAGCTTCCGACAGCTGCACGTCGGCCCTCCTGGCCCGCCGCCGAACGCGATCGAAGAACTCCCGGCTGGTCATGACATGCCCGAACTGATTTCCGCGCCCTGCCCCGCCATCCCCGATGCCCCACATACTATCGGCCCGGCAATCTGTAGACTTTCACCCGCCACCGTCATGCTGGCGCATCGTCGGTCTCCGGCGCGCTCCGGCTTCGACGCCACCGCTCAAGGTGAAAGCCAATTACCGCGACCGCCGCCGGCGTGACGCCGGGGATGCGCACGGCCTGCCCGAGCGTCTCCGGTTGCACCACCGACAAGCGCTCGATCGCCTCACGCGTCAACCCCGGAAGGCCGGCATAATCAAACCCGCCGGGGATCGCCCGGTGCTCTTCCCGCTTCGTTCTGGCCACCGCGGCCAGCTCGCGCTCGATATACCCGGCGTATTTCACGTCGGATTCGACCGACGCCCTGTCCGTGTCCTCCGCGCCGGGGCTCGTCTCGAACTCAACCTGTCCGGATTTCAATAGGTCCGCCAGCCTGATCCCAGGCTGGCGAAGCCGCTTCTCGGCCGATACCCGGCCTCCGGACGCGCCCGCCAGCACCAGCGTGCCGGCCAGCCTGCGCCGGTTGCGCTCGAACCGCTCCCTCCGCGCCTCGAATCTCGCCCACTGCTCGTCGTCCACCAGGCCCGCCTGGCGACCGCATGGCGTCAGGCGCAGATCGGCGTTGTCAGTCCTCAGCAGCAGGCGCCGCTCGGCCCGGGACGTGAACATCCGATACGGCTCCAGGCAGCCGTGCGTCACCAAGTCGTCCACCATGACACCAATGTAGGCCTCGTCGCGCTCCAACACCAGCGCGGGCTCCCCTTTGACTGCCAGTGCCGCGTTGAGGCCGGCCAACAGCCCCTGGCCCGCCGCCTCTTCATATCCGCTGGTCCCGTTGATCTG
>PMKG01000086.1:773-7908 GCA_003157675.1 Acidobacteriota bacterium | reverse complement strand
CTTGCCGAGCGACTTGCCGAGCTCCGGCAGCTTCCTCGGGCCGAAGATGATCAGCGCGATCACGAAGATGATGATCAACTCCTGCATGCCGATGTTGCCCATCGCGGCACTCCAGACGGTCCCCGCGCCGGGGGGCGCGCGCAGACCCTTTCAGACGGCCGGACAGAAGACGGCCGTTCGTGGTTCCAATTCGCTGTTCGAGGCCCTGCAACCTCCCCCGCATTATAGGAGTCTGGAGCGGAAACGGTCAAGTTTGGGAGGGCCCAGGCGCCGCCGGAAGTCATTGCGGCACCGAGGGTTATCTGCTAGCATCGATTTCATGCGCAGGTACGGAGTTGTCTCAGCCGCCGTGTTCGTCGTCGTCGTGTGTGCGCTCGTCGGAGGCCTGCTCGGCCGGCATACCCTGGCCACGACCGACCGCGTTCCGGACTACAAGGTGTTCACGACGGCCCTCGGCGCCGTGGAGTCCGACTACATCGANNCATGCTCCAGACGCTCGACCCCCATTCGAGCTTCATGGATCCGAAGTATTACGCGCAGATGCGGGAGCGGCAGGAAGGGCACTACTACGGCCTCGGGATCACGATCCAGGTCGTCGACCTCGATATCAACGTCGTGTCGCTGTTCGAGGGCACGCCGGCATACAAGAAGGGGATCCGGCGCGGCGACATTATCATGCGCATCGCCGGCCAGGACGTCCGGTCGTGGAAAGACGAGCAGGGCAAGCCGCTCGCCGGGGCCGCGCTGTCCGACCGCGCCGTCAAGCTGCTCCGCGGCCCGAAGGGCACCCTCGTGCAGGTGGCGCTCAAGCGCCCGGGCTACGACAAGCTAATCGACATCCAGGTGCCCCGCGACGAGATCACCATCCCGTCCATCACGGCCGCGTTCATGGTCGACGCCCAGACCGGTTACGTCCGCGCGCAGGAGTTTGCCGAGAACACCGATCACGACCTGGGCGTGGCGCTCGGCGAACTCACCGCGAAAGGCATGAAGCGCCTGGTGTTCGATCTCAGGGGCAACCCCGGCGGCCCGCTGGACCAGGCGATCAAGGTGGCCAACCGCTTCCTGCCTCAGGGCTCGATGATCGTGTACACACGCGGCCGGGTGCCGAACTCCGACCAGGACTACTTCGCCACCGAGAGCAGCGCCTACACCGAGATCCCGCTCATCGTCCTCGTCAACCGCAGCAGCGCCAGCGCGTCGGAAATCGTCAGCGGCGCGCTCCAGGATCACGACCGCGCCCTCATCGTCGGGGAGACGACATTCGGGAAGGCGCTGGTGCAGTCGGTCTACCGGATCAGCGAGAACGCAGGCCTCGCGCTGACAACGGCCCGCTACTACACGCCGAGCAAGCGCCTGATTCAGCGCCCGTGGGACGGGACGTTCGACGACTATCTCAGCTACACGCTTCGCGATCAGGCGCCGAAAACGCACCCGGCCGCCGACCTCCGTTACACCGATGCCGGCCGGAAGGTGTACAGCGGCGGCGGCATCGAGCCGGACGAGCGGCTCGACGGCCCTGTCGAGGGGTTCAACCCGACGCAGTTCGGACGGTTGATTTACGCCCGGCAGACGTTCGGTAACTTCGCCGAGCGGTTCGTCGCCGAGGGCGATACCCGGATCGCGCCGCGTCCCGACCAGCATCGCGTCGCGCGCGGCTTCGTGGTCGACGGTCCGATGCTCGACGAGTTCAAGACGTTCCTGGTCTCGCAGAAGGTCAAGGTGGACCCGGCGGCGTTCGCCAAGGACACCGATTTCATCCGCGCCATGATCCACTACGAGGTCGACATGGCCCTGTTCGGCCTGTCCGAGGCGCGCCGGAGCCTGCTGGCCATCGACCCGCAGGCGCAGTTCGCGATGAAGCTGTTCCCGGAGGCCGACCGTCTCCTCATGCTGCGGAAGGCCAAGGGGAGCAAGACCGCAAGTCGCTAGCCGTAGTGCCCTTTCGGGCGCTTGCCACAAGAGCTTGCAGTTGTTAGACTGGCCGACGGTTGGCTTGCCGACCTCCCGTCCAGCCGCGCGAGCGGGCCACCGCCCGTCTTGGGCGGCTGTTGTTGTTTGTCGAGTCCGGGTGAGGGCTAGGGTTTCAATGCGCCTGCAGAAGCTTCAGATTTCAGGGTTCAAATCGTTCTCGGACCGGTCCGAGCTGGCGTTCGACCGGGGCGTCACCGCCATCGTCGGTCCCAACGGGTGCGGGAAGAGCAACGTCGCCGACGCGATCGTCTGGGTGCTGGGCGAACAGAGCGCGAAGAGCCTGCGCGGCGACCAGATGCAGGACGTGATCTTCAACGGCAGCGAGGCGCGCAAGGCGACGGCGGCGGCCGAAGTCCGGCTGATGCTGTCGGGCGTGACCTCGGCGAGCGAGAAGGCGAGACTCCCGCTCGAGGACGGCCAGGACGCCGAGCCGATCCTCGCGCGCGACGTCGAGGTGACCCGGCGGCTGTATCGATCGGGCGAGAGCGAGTACCTCATCAACGGCGAGCTGGTGCGGCTGCGCGACGTCCACGAGCTGCTGATGGACACCGGCCTCGGCGCCAAGGCCTACGCCATCATCGAGCAGGGGAAGATCGGACAGATCCTCAGCACGCGCCCCACCGACCGGCGGCAGCTCATCGAGGAAGCGGCCGGCGTCACCAAGTACAAGGCCCGCCGGCGCGCCGCCGAGCTCAAGCTCGAAGCGTCGCAGCAGAACCTCACGCGCATCGACGACATCATCTTCGAGGTCGAGAAGCAGCGGGCCGCGCTCAAGCGGCAGGCGGCCAAGGCGCGCCGCTACAAGCGGCTGCGCGAGGAGCTGCGGCGCTGGGAGAAAGTGCTGTTCGCCCGGCGCTACCGTGCGCTGGCCAGTCAGATCGAGGCCGGCCGCGCGCGCCTCGCCGAACGGCGCGAAGCGGCGGCAGTCGCGGCGGCCAGGCTCTCGGCGGCCGAGGACCGGCTCGCCCGGACCCGGATCGAGCTGGCGCAGGCCGAGGCCCACGCGAACACCGTGCGCGAGACGACGCACGCACGCGAGATGGAGATCGATCGGCGGCAGAACGCGGTGACCTTCAGCGAGCAGCAACTGGTCGGTCTTGGCGCTCGCAGTCACGAGATTGCCGACGAACTGGCCGCGATCGAGGCCAAGCGGGGACCGGCGCACCAGGCGCTGGCCGAGCGGCGCGACGCGGCCGAGCAGGCTAGGCAGGCGCGCGAGCAGGCGGCCGCCGTCCTGTCGTCCGAGAGCGCGGCGTACGACGCCGCCTACGGCGCTCTCCAGGCGCTCGATGCCGAGGTCGAAGAGAAGCGCCAGGCCGTCTACCTGTCGATGACGGCGATTAGCTCGCTCCAGCACGCCATCGGGAACGCCGAGGCGGCGCGCCAGAGGGTCGAGGACGAACTCTCGCGGCTCGACGCCGAGCGGTCCGACGTCGAGGTGGAGGACCGCCGGTCGCAGGCGGAATTCGAAGACGGGCGCCGCCAGGTGGCCGACGCCCGGTTCGCGCTCGAGGGCGTGCGCGCAGACGGCGAGACCAGGCAGGCGGAACTCGCCGAGGCGCGCGAGGAGCAGGAGCAGCGCCGCCAGACGACCAGGACGCGCGAGCAGGAGCTGGCCAGCGTCGAGGCTCGCCTGCAGTCGCTCGAGGAGCTCGAAGCGGCGCGCGCGCAGTATGGCGACGCCGCCCGTTTCCTGCTCGCCGACGGCGACGAGCGGCTGCGCCACTTCGGCTCGCTGGCCGATCATCTCGACGTCGAGCGCGGCTACGAGCGGGCGGTCGAGGCCTGCCTCGGCGACCTGCTGCAGCACGTGCTCGTCGCGAGCCACGACGACGCGTCCCGCGGCCTGGCGATGATCCGCGAGCACAACGCCGGCCGGTGCGGCTTCCTCGTGGTCGGCGGGGATGCGCCCGCCTCCGCCGCGCAACCTGTCGCGCCGGCCGAGGGACTGGTGCCGATGGCCTCGCTGGTGCGTGCCACGGGCGACCACGCGCGGTTCGTCGAGCAGGCGATCGGGCACGCGTGGATGGCCGGCTCGTTCGCGCAGGCCGTGTCGGCCTCGCTCGAGACCGACCTGCCCGTGGTCACGCCGGACGGCGACGTGCTGCGGGGCGCGCGCCTCGTGTACGGCGGCATGCGCGAGGAGTCGCGCGGCATCCTCTCCGCGAGGCGCGAGGTCCACGAGCTCCGCGACCGGGCGATCGAGATTCGCGAGACGCTGGCCCGGCTGGCCGACCAGACCACCGTCGGCGCGGCCGCCGTCGAACGCCTGTCGCAGGAAATCGCGGGTCTCGTGGCCGACGCCCACGAGCGCGAGAAGGTCATCGTCGGCCTCGAGGCTCTGGTGGAGAGGGCCGCCGAGAACCGCGATCGCCTGGCGTTGAGGTCCAACGTGCTGGCGACCGAGTGCGCGCGAGCGCAGGAGGAGCGGAGGGCGCTCGAAGCCCGCGAGACGGAAGCGCGCGCGTCGGTGGTGCGCCAGGAGGACGTGCGGCGCGAGGCCGACGAGCGGCTCTCCGTCGCGCAGCGGCAGCTCGTCGACGCCCGCGAGGCCGCCGAGGTCATCAGCCGCCGGGCCGCCGACGCGAGGGCCGCCCACGCCGGCCTGGTGGAGCGGGCCACGGCGCTCGCCGCCGAAGTGACGCGCCAGCAGGAGGCCATCGAAGAGCTGGAGTCGCGCTTCGCTGCCCGGCAGGAAGAGGCGCGCCAGAACGAACAGCGGCAGGTGGAGCTGCGCCAGGCCATCGAAGACGGCAAGCGCCGGCTCGACCTCGACCTGCAGGAGCTCGACACCCTCCGCGGCGAAGTTCGCGCGGCCGACGAGGAGTTGTCCGCGTTCCACGTCCGGAGCGGCGAGGAGGAGACGGAGATCCGGGAATGCCGACGCGCGCTCGAGGACGTGCGCACCGAGGTCTCCGAGCTCGATATCGCCCGCGTGACGGCCGAGTCCGACCTCGCCCATCTCGCCTCGACGTGCGTCGAGGCGGTGCAGGCGACGCTCGACCAGGTGCTGGCGGAGGTGGAGGAGGCCGAGCGCGAGGGCCAGGCCGCTCCCGGCACCGCGATGGTCGAGGAGCCCGAGGAGGAAGCCGGCGAAGAGGGCGCCGAGGCCGAAGGTCCCGTCACCATCGAGGGTGCGCCCGGCATGCCGGCCGAGACCCCGATCCTCGCGGCGGCCTCCGCGCCGCCGGCGACGCCGGACGAGGCGATCGACGAGCTGAAGACCAAGATCGACCGGCTCGGCCCGGTCAACATGATGGCCATCGAGCAGTTCGACGAGCTCGAGACGCGGCACACCTTCCTCACCGTGCAGCGCCAGGACCTGCGCGAGTCGATCGCCGCCACCGGCCAGGCGATCAGGCAGATCGACGAGACGAGCAAGGAGCGCTTCCGCGAGGCGTTCGGCGCCATCAACGCCAACTTCCAGGAGACCTTCACTGTCCTCTTCGACGGCGGCCGCGCCGGCCTCACCCTGATCGACGAGACCGACGTCCTCGAGAGCGGCATCGAGATCGTCGCCTCGCCCCCGGGCAAGCGCCTTCAGAGCGTGCAGCTGCTGTCGGGCGGAGAGAAGGCGCTGACGGCGATCGCGCTCATGTTCGCCATCTTCCGGTACAAGCCGAGCCCCTTCTGCGTGCTCGACGAGATCGACGCCCCGCTCGACGACGCCAACATCGGGCGGTTCATCGAGATCCTCAAGCAGATGCAGCAGCAGACGCAGTTCATCATTATCACCCACAGTCGCAAGACGATGGAGATTGCCGACCGGCTCTACGGCGTGACGATGGAGGAGCCGGGCGTGTCGAAGCTGATCTCGGTCAAGCTCAATTGACGGGTATCGCGAACCCGGCGGCGCCCGGTGACGTATAGTTCAGCAGGAGGAGCTTCCATGTACGCCAGGGCATCGATGGGAAGAGTCGCCTGCCTGCTGGCCGTCGCGTCCGCGGCGGCGGCCCTCGTCGCCTGCGACGTCGTCGTCAGCAGCCTCGACGTGAAAGGCCGGGCCACCGACCAGTGGACGAAGACCTATCAGGTCGCGCCCACCGGCGAGATCGAGATCGCCAACGTCAGCGGCGGGATCGACGTGACCGGTGGGACCGGCAGCCAGGTCGAGATCATCGCCGAGCGCACGGCGCGGGGCATCACCGACGAGGACGCGAAGAAGCTGCTCGGGCAGGTGCAGGTCGTCGTGGACTCGACCCCGGACAGACTGCGCCTCGAGATGAAGGCGCCCGCCGGCGAGTCGAATCACCTCGAGGTGAAGTACCACGTCAAGGCGCCGTCCGGTGTCAGCGTGCGGTTGCGGACGACCAACGGCGAGATCTCGGTGATGCAGCTGACCGGCGGGGTCAACGCTGAGGTCACCAACGGGACGGTCCGCGGGCGCGAACTGGGCGGCGCGGTCGAGGCCACGACGACGAACGGGACCGTGCGGCTCGACATGACGGCCGTGGCGCCCGGCGGCATCAAGGCCGAGACCGTGAACGGCGCGGTTGAACTGACGATCCCGTCCGGCGCCAAGGCCGACGTCGACGCCAACTGCGTCAATGGCCGGATTGCGGTCGACGGCATGAAGTTGGATGGCCCCGAAGCGACGCGCCGGCACGTGGGCGGTCGGCTGAACGGCGGCGGGCCCAAGATCGCGCTCGAGACGACCAACGGCGGGATACGGATCGCCGCGAAGTGAACGAGGACAGGTCTGCCCGGTACCATCGTCTGGGGCGCCGGGCAGCCATCGTCTCCATGGCGTGGAGCGCGGGCCTTCTGCTGGCCCTCGCGGCCCCGCCCCTGTCCGCGCGCCTGCGAAGCCTCGCCGAGGCGGCGGCAGGACCGATGCCCGCATTCCTCCGCCCGACGGCGACCGTCCTCGCCTTCGTGGCCTTCCTCGGCGTGGCGCACCAGGTCGGCGCGCTGCCCATCGACTTCTTCCATTCCTTTCTCCTCGAGCACCGCTACGGCCTGTCCACCGAGCGGTTCCGCCACTGGGTGGCCGACCGCCTGAAAGCCGCGACCCTCGGTATCCTCCTGACGTTCGCGTCGGCCGCCGGCCTCTACCTCGCGATCCGGCAATGGCCGGACTGGTGGTGGGCTGTCGTCACGGCCGGCTACGCCGTCTTCGTCGTGGTGCTGACCGGCCTCGCGCCGGTGGTGCTGCTGCCGA
>PMKG01000086.1:0-669 GCA_003157675.1 Acidobacteriota bacterium | reverse complement strand
ATCCTGGCCCACGAGCTGGGGCACCTGGTGCGCCGCGACATCTGGCGGGGGATGGCGCTGCACACGATCGTCACCGCGCTGGGCCTGCTCGTTGCCAGCCGCGTGCTGGCCGCGCTCGCGTCTCCTCTCGGATGGAGGGGCGTCGACGACGTGGCCGGGCTCCCGGTGCTCCTGCTCGCCATCGGAGCGGTGGCGACGGCGTTGCGGCCGCTCTCCAACGCCTTCTCGCGGCGGATGGAGCGGGCGGCGGACCGGTTCGCGATCGACCTGACGGGAAACCCGGAGGCGTTCGCCAGCGCCATCGAGCGGCTCGGCGCTCAAAACCTCACCGAGGAGCGCCCGTCCCGCCTGGCGCGCTGGTTCTTCTACACGCACCCGCCGGTCGCAGAGCGAGTCGCTGCGGCGAGGGCGCGAGGTGAGTCCGCCCGCTGAGACCGTGTTCCATGCAGCGACGGCGGGTAGATGCCGATAGAAGATAGTGGACCGCGTTTCAACGCGGGCCGGACTCAGCCGCAATCTTCGCAGCGACGCTCATGCTGGCACTCGCGCTCTTCCTCCTCTGCACAGGGCTGTCCGCCTGGCGCGTCGCCACGGTATTGGCGCTGCGGCAGCCCGTGCCCCTGACAGACTGCGAACGCGCGAGTTGGCTGGGCATACTTGGGCTCGCCC
>PMKG01000468.1 GCA_003157675.1 Acidobacteriota bacterium | reverse complement strand
TCCAGGTGGTGAAGCAGAACGGCGAGAGGATGAAGGCGCTGGTGACCCGGATCAGGGACCTGGAAGTGCAGCTATGCCAGGCGCCGTCGCAGCCGCCGGGCACCTCTCCGTGCAAGGCGCCGACCCGAGGAACGGCGGTAAGATAATCGATTGGATCGTTTCATCGAAGGAGAGGCCTGATGAGTCGCGTCATCGTATCGTGCCTGCTGGCTGCCGTTGCGGCGGTGGCATTGATCNNGATTCCTGGGACGTCTGCGACCAGGCCTGCATGAATCTCTTCCGCTACACTCCCTTCGCCTTCGAGAAGGCCGCCCAATGGGCGCGCGCCCAGCCGGAGTTCGTCCGCCGCGCCGGCTTCGCCCTCATGGCCGCGCTCGCCGGCAAGGCCCAGGGCGCGCCGGGCTCCGACGCCCGCAAGATCGGCGACTTCTACGCGAGTTTCATGGACGAGCCGCGCCTGGAGTCGCTCGGCCTCCAGCCGCTGGCCGGCGAACTGGCCGCGATCGATGCCATCGGCACCAAGGCGGACCTGGCGCGGGCCTTTGCCCGCATGCTGAAGCTCGGGTGCGATGCGCCGCTGGCGGCCTTCACCGAAGGGGACTTCAAGGACCCGAAGACGGTGGGGCTGTTCGTCTACCAGAGTGGCCTGGGCCTGCCCGACCGCGACTACTACACCAAGGACGATCCCAAGCTCGCCGAGTATCGGGCCAAGTACGTGACGTTCCTGGCGGCCATGCAGAAGCTCGGCGGCCTGCCGGCGCCGGACGCGACGGCCGAGGACGTCATGGCGATCGAGACACACCTCGCGAAGAATCAGTGGACCAACATCGAGACCCGCGACATGGGGAAGATGTACAACAAGGTCGCGGCCGCTGATCTCGCGACCGCGTTCCCCGGCTTCGACTGGGCCGCCTGGAGGGACGAGCTGAAGATCGCCTCGCTTCCCGCGGCCATCGTCGCGCAGCCGAGCTACATCAAGGCGTTCGCAGCGGCTGTCAGCGAGTGGCCGGTCGATCGCTGGAAGCCCTACCTGAAGTCCTCGCTCATCCGCGGATACGCGCCGTACCTGTCGAAGGCGTTCGTGGACGCGCGATTCGACTTCTACGGCAGGACGCTCAACGGCACGCCGGAGCAGCGGCCGCGCTGGAAGCGGGCGGTGTCGGCGATCGACGGCAACCTCGGCGAGATGCTCGGCAAGCTGTACGTCGAACGCTATTTCTCGCCCCTGGCAAAGGCGCGCATGGAGCAGCTCGTCGCGAACCTGCAGCGGGCCTACAAGGACGGCATCGACAAGCTCGAGTGGATGAGCCCGGAGACCAGGAAGCAGGCGCAGGCCAAGCTCGCGGCCTTCAGAGCGAAGATCGGTTACCCGAACAAGTGGCGGGACTACTCGAAGGTCCAGGTGGTGCGCGACGACCTGGTCGGCAACATGATGCGGGCGCAGGCGGCGGAGTTCGAATTCCAGATCGCCAAGGCCGGCAAGCCGATCGACCCCGACGAGTGGGGGATGACGCCGCAGACGATCAACGCATACTACAACCCGGTCCGCAACGAAGTGGTCTTCCCGGCGGCGATCCTCCAGCCACCGTTCTTCAACATGGCCGCCGACGACGCCGTGAACTACGGCGGCATTGGGGCGGTGATCGGCCACGAGATGGGTCACGGCTTCGACGACCAGGGACGCCGTTTCGACGGCACCGGCACGATGCGCGACTGGTGGACCGAGGCTGACAGCAAGGCGTACCAGCAGAAGACCGCGCGACTGGTCGCCCAGTTTTCGGCGTACGAAGTGCTGCCGGGCCTGAAGGTGAACGGCGAGCTGACGCTCGGCGAGAACATTGGCGACCTGACGGGTCTCACCATCGCCTACCGCGCGTACCACGTGGCGCTCGCCGGCAAGCCCGCGCCCGTCCTCGAGGGCCTGACCGGCGACCAGCGCTTCTTCATGGGCTGGGCGCAGGTGTGGCGCTCGAAGGAGCGCGAGGACGCGCTGCGGCAGCAGGTGCTCTCCAACGAGCATGCGCCGTCGAAGTGCCGGGTCAACGGGCCGCTCGGCGACGTGCCGGAGTTCTACACGGCGTTCGGTGTGAAGCCGGGCGACAGGATGTTCATCCCGCCCGACCAGCGCGTGACGATCTGGTAGAGGGCGGCTGTGACGCGAATCGCACTCGCCTTGGCGGTTCCGCCCCACGCTCTGCCATTGCGGGCGCGGCGTGCACATCGTGGGCGGGTACGGCGCGTTCGAGCCTCCCGCGGACGCCGCCGCCGCGACCTCTGCCAACCTGGTATACGAGGCCGCGCAGGCGGGGCAGTGGTCGCCCTCGATCGATCCGCGCGACTACACGCCGGCGCGGGCCGTGGACCGCCGACGCGCAGGCCGACGTGATCGCGCACGGGCTCTGGCACTGGCCGGGTGACCGGCTCGCCGTCGTGCCTCCGCCCGAGGCGCGCGACGTCATCCGGGCGGCGGCCCGCCGCCGGGATCCGCGTGCAGCCGACGCTGCAGGCGGTCTACGGGGACCAGTCCATCTTCGACCGATCGACGCTCGACGATCCCGGCTTGGCGCAGGCGCTGCCAGGCGTGATCATCGCGTACCTGAAAAGCGATAAGGGCACTGCGGCGTGGCGCGCGATGGCCGACGAGTACCGGCAGGCGATCGCCCAACAGTTCGGGCCGAAGGCGCCCGATCCCGCGGCGCTGATAGCGATCCCTTGCGCGCGGGCGACGGCGACGCTTCGCGTGATGGTCGCCGATGGCGTGAAACTCCTGTTCGGGACCGACACCCCGTCGAACCTTGGGATCGGAAATCCGCCCGGCCTGAACGGCCGGCGCGAGCTGACCCGCTGGGCCGAGGCCGGCGTGCCGCTTCCGCGCATCCTGCGCGCGGCGACGCTCGACAATGCCGTCGCGTTCGGTCTCGCCACCGACGTCGGCACGGTCGAGGTGGGCAAGCGGGCCGACCTGCTGCTTGTCGGCGCCAATCCGCTGGACACGGTCACGGCTTACGACAGGATCGAGACGGTCTACCTGAGCGGCCGCCCGCTCGCGAGGGCGTCGCTTCTGCCCGGCCGCTGATGTTCGTCAGGCAGGGCTAAAGCCCCGCCCTACACACGGTCCTGCGAGGTGACTCCATCCGTGCGTAGGGCGACCCTTCCCGCCTCCGCGCGAGGCGCTACGGCGGGTCCGCCGTAGCCGGGCGAAGGCGGGTAAGGTTGCCTGAGGCGGGCGTGGCGCAAGAACCCGTCCTCGCGTCGTTCAAGGAGCAGGGGCGCGGCGCGATGGCGCGCGCCCAACTCGCGGTCTCGGCCGGCCAGGAGGCCGGCCCCACCTTTGGAGGAACCGACATGCCACGCCGTCTCTTCCGGTTCATCGTTCCGGCCGCGCTCGTCGGCGCGGCGCTCGCGTCCGTGACCATGCTTGCCTCGCCGAAGCGCTCGCGCGAAGGCGGGGCTCGCCAGGGCGGGCAGGCCCCGGCCACGGTGGCCCGCGCGTCCGGGACCGCCGCGGCCAGCACGCTCGACGACCAGGTCGACCTGTCGCTGACCGTCTACAACTCGGACCTCGCGCTCGTCCGGGACGTGCGTCAAATCGCGCTCGCGTCGGGAACCTCGACGCTGAGATTCGCCGACGTGGCGGCGCGCATCAATCCTGCCACGGTGCACTTCCGGTCGCTGACCGAACCGGCTGCGCTGGCCGTGCTCGAGCAGGACTACGAGTACGACCTACTCGATCCCGAGAAGCTGCTGCGGAAGTACGTCGGCCGGGAGATCACGCTCGTCCGGGATCGCCAGGACGACGGGACGACGAAATCGGAGGAGGTGAGGGCGCTGCTGCTCGCCTACAACGGCGGCCCCGTGTGGATGATTGGCGGCGAAATCGTCACGGGTCTTCGTGTCGATCAGTACCGCTTCCCCGAGCTGCCGGACAACCTGTTCAGTCACCCCACGCTCGTCTGGCTGCTCGAGAACGCCGGCGCCGCCCGCCACCGGGTCGAGGCCTCGTACCTGTCGGGCGGCCTGTCCTGGAGCGCGGATTACGTGCTGACCGTGGGGCGCGACGACACCTCGGCGGACCTGGCGGGTTGGGTCACGCTCAAGAACGAGAGCGGCACCAGCTACCGGAACGCAAAGCTGCAGTTCATCGCCGGCGAGGTCAACCGGGTCACCGACGGCCGCGTCGCGCCTGACAGCCTCATGGAGATGAAGATGGCCAGGGCGGCGGCCGCCCCGGCGATGGTGCAGGAGGCGTTCTCCGAGTACCACCTCTACACGCTCCAGCGACGCACGTCGGTCCACGACAACGAGACCAAGCAGATCGCGCTGCTCGCGTCGCCGTCGGTCCCGGTCGAGAAGCGGTTCGTCGTCGACGGCGAGCCGTTCTTCTATCGGGGCGCGCTACCACCGGGCGCGCCGGTGAAGGGCGAGGTCAAGGTCTACTACCGCTTCAAGAACGACCAGCAGGCCGGCCTCGGCGTGCCGATGCCCGCGGGCATCGTCCGCGTCTACCAGGCCGACTCGGGCGGCGGCGTCCAGTTCGCCGGAGAGGACGGGATCGCGCACACACCGAAGGACGAAACGCTCGACGTGCACACCGGTAACGCGTTCGACATCGTGTGCGAGCGGAAGCAGGTCGATTACAAGCGCCTCTCGAACACGGTCTCCGAGACCGAGTTCGAGATCACCTTCCGCAATCACAAGGAGGGGCCGGTCACCATCGAGGTGAACGAGCCGATTGGGGGCGACTGGGAGATGCTCTCGGCGACCCTTCCGTGGGCGAAGACCGGCGCCTTCGCGGCGCGGTTCGAGGTGCCCGTGCCCAGGGGGGGCACCACCGTGCTGAAGTACAGGGTCAGGGTGAAGTGGTAGGCCGTCCGCGAAGCGGGTTGCCTCGCAATCTCCAGGGCCGGCCATCTCGCGCTATAATCCCGTCGGTCTGAAGCAAGGGCCTCCCTCGAGGCTGGCTCGGTCATTCCGTCTGTCGTCGCCGTCCGCGGTCTGTCTCAAGGGAGCCTCGGCCATGACCGGCGCGACTTGCGGAGCCGAGACGCCTTCACTGCCGTCATCGCGGCGCCGGAGCCTCGAAGTGCCGGCGCAGGAATCGCCACACCCGTCGGATCGGAGCGTGCGCGCCCTCGCCCGCCTGCTCGAGCAGGTAAGCGTGCCAGATGTCGCGTTCGCTCGTGACTCGCAGAGGCTTCAGCGCGAGCAGACCGGTCGGACCGATGGAGTGCTGGAGGTAGCGAAGCTCCTGAAGCTTCGCCTTCAGGTCCGGATCCACGCTCACATCCAGTCCCGCCTCGCGCGCCATCAGCATGCCCTTGGCGCGGATGGCCAGTTCCAGCTCGACTCGCAGCAGGCAGAACATGTCCGCTACGACCGTCCCGGGGAATCGTTCGCGCAGTTGCACGAGGTACTGTCCCAGGCGCGTCTGGCCGAAGCTGGGCGAGGTGACCAGATTCAGCAACTCCACGTCGAGGTCCAGCCCTTCTCCGACCCACTCGCGTGTCGCGCGCTCGCTCCGCTCGAACGCCACCGTGACGACGATCGGCAGCGCGATGAGCAGCACGCAGGTTGCCAGAATCGGTGGCATCGGGAAGTGATTGAAGACCGAGTGGAGCACGATCACGACGCCCAGTGCGGGGGCCGTTATGAGTATGCCCCGGTCGGGATGTCGTTCCGAGAAGCTCTTGGCCAGCATCGCGAACAGGCCGGTCATCGCACCGTGCAGGATCGCCGGGCCGAAGCCGCGGACCAGCCACAGCGCGACGGACCCGCCGTGCACGGTTCGCAGGTAGTCGATGTTCTCGACGAGTGCAAACCCGGTGCCGACCGAGAAGCCGACGAGCGCCGCGTCCACCAGGAACCCGAGGCGCCGCTGCCTCAGCACGATGACGACGTAGATCGCCTTGACCGTTTCCTCGGTGATCGGCGCGACGTAGCGGGAGAAGAGCCGGGGCGAGAGGCCGCTCGCCGGCAGCAGCCAGTCGTGCAGCGCCAGCGCCGCGAGGGCGGCGACGGCTCCGGCGCACAACGCCACGACCACCGCCCTGAGCGGAACCAGCTTGAAGCTGTCCATCAGGAACAGGACGGCCAGGAAGACGAGCACCGGCAGCAGGGCCGCTGCGACGGATATCGCCACGGCCCTGAATTCTACCTGAGGACCTTCAGCGATACCATCGCTTCCCGCGAGGGCGCATGTCCCTTCCGGAAGGCCACGGCGCCGCCCACCGACAAGGTCATGTCCAGGTCCGAGAGCACGGTGAACCGGAAGTCGAGCTGCCCGCCCACGTCGGCCGCGGTCCGGCGGATGACCGGCGCGTCGATGTTGGTGGCCAGCCCGCCGACAAACATCGCCGGGCGCATCCACGTCAGATAGGCGCCGGGGCTGCCAGCGTGGGCGAATCGCCACGGCGGCAGGTTGAGTTCCACCATCGTCTTGACGAAATTGCGCCCGCCGACCTCGTCCAGCCCGAGCCCGGGGAAGCTATAGAACTCCCGGTACCGTTTCTCGGTCCGCGAGTCCACCCAGTTGTTGCCGAACGCCCCGAAGTAGAAGTTCGCGAACAGGTTGTTCGCGTCGTTCGGGGAGAAACCGGCCGCGCTGCGCAGCCAGATCGACGAGTGCGGGACGGGCAGCGGCACCCCCACGTCGAACGTCCCGTAGGTGCCGAGCACGTTCCGGCCGTCCACCCGGTCGACCTCCATGGCCAGTGTGCCGGTTTGGCCCTTCTCCTCGTCGACCTTGCCCATCGATCCCCGTACGTTGGTGAAGTTCAGCTTCGCGTCGAACGACCCCATTCGCGTCACCGCCACCGCGACGTTCTGGTAGGCGGGCAGCCGATCCAGGTTGCCCATGTAACTGCCGCCGACGGTCAGGTCCACGCGCCTGGGTTCGTCGTAGAGCAGCACCGTCTTGTGCTCGAGGCGGACGCTGTAGCCCTTGCGACCGAGCTTGGTCANNCGTAGAAGTCGGCGTTGTTGAGCGAGGCCTTGAGCTTCCAGTCGTACCGCTCGTAGGAGGCGAACAGGTGCACGCGCTCGGAGTTCGCGAGCGTCTCAACCGGCGAATACGACGCGGCCAGCGTTACCCGGTTCAGCTCGAGCGGGTCGGAGAAGTTCACGCGGAAGCCGGCGGCCTGCGTGTTCTTGTAGCCCTGGACGATCGGGTACATCGACTCGAGCAGAAGGCCGCCCGCGAGGTGGTAGTCGGTGACGCGCTTCTCGAGCTTGTCGTAGGGCACCGGCGTGACGGTCGCCGTGTTCCAGTCCTTGAGCACAGGGTGATCCTCGACTGTCTTGGTGCCGAGGAAGGTGATGGCCGCGACGTCCTCGAGCGGCTTTGCCGTCACACGCGTCGGCACGAATCCTCGGCCCGTGTACCGGAAGACCGTCAGCTCGTCGCCGCCCAGAGGAATCGGCCGGAAGAAGCCGGTGTCGGTGTTGGTCACCGCGTCGACCTTCCGAGACTGGATGTCGTAGCGGTAGATGTTCGAGACGCCGGAGTAGTAAGAACTTCCGTAGAGGTACCGACCGTCGGGCGAGAAGACGAAGTTGTTCGGCACCGAAGCCGACCCGAAGTCGAATTCGGCCAGTGGCGTGGTGACGCCCTTCATCAACCCGGCCACGTCGACCAGGCGCACGCTCTGGTGGCCGTTGACCTCGCCGAACGAAAACGCCAGCGTCCGGCCGTCCGGCGAGACGTCGAGATCGTAGGGGATCTCGCCGTACTGGAAGGTGTGCACCTGCTGCCAGGCGGTGTAAGGCGGCTCGATCCGCACCAGCGTGGCTAGGCCGTTCAGGTGCCTGATGCCCCATAGGATCTTGTCGGCCCGGCTGTAGGCCAGGTCGCCGATCCGCGCGTCCTTCTGCAACAATCGCGTTCGTCCCGTCGCCGGGTCGAGCGTGACGAGGTCCCGGAGGGTGGCATTGTCGGTCGTGTAGAAGAGACGGCGGCCGTCCGGGTCCCATGCGAGCGACGTCACGGCGTAGATGATCGGCCCCTTGATGTCGACGAGGCGTTCGACCGACCCGCGCTGCACGTCGATGGCCCCGACGTGCGACACCACGCCGGGGTAATTGAGGCCGGCGTAGATCTTGCCAGCCTTCTCGTCGTAATAGGCCCGCGAGACCGACCCCAGCGCGCGCGACGTGATGTCGTGGTAGGGCGTCAGGGGGTACTTACGGATGGTCTCGAGGTTCTTCTCCTGGAACGTCTTCTCGAACCGGACCCACTCGGCCCACGCGTTCTCGATCGAGCGGTGGAACACCTGCTTGAACTGCGTCGCGTAGTAGCCGCGGCTGCCGGGCTTCCTGGAGGTCCACTCCACGAGCTGCTCCGGCGAATAGCGATCGGCGAGCCACGTCATGAACCGCGTGCCGTAGAGATACGCGTTGATCTGGAGCTGGAAGTCGATCTTCGTCCCCTCCGAAACCAATCCGAGCGGATCGTGGAAGACCGCGCCGTCGCGAACCATGGCGCGGAACACCATCTCGTCCCAGCCGCCCTGGGCGCGGCCGATGCCGCCGTTCATCCACGTGTCGGAGAAGACCGCGATCCCTTCGTGGTACCAGCGCGGTGCGTACGCGCGTGGAGCGGTGGCGTACCCGTAGAGGATCGTCTCGGGCTGCTCCTTGATTTCGGCCACCTTGCCCCCGAACAGTCGCCGCCACACGCGATCGGATCCGGCCGGCTGGCCCATCGTCGAGACGTGCACCAGCTCGTGGTTCATGATGAGAATGATCCGGTCGTTGGCGGCGATCGTCTCGAACGCGTAGTTAAGCGGCGCGATCTGGATCGTCAGGATGTTGCGCGGGACGACCGACGCGCCGGCGTCGGCCGAGTCCTCGAAGTCCGCGAGCAGGACGATGACCTTTTCGGTCCTGTCGAACCCGAAGACGCGGTGCTGGAACTCGATCGAGTTGTCGAACGACTCGATTACGTGCGGCACCAGGTACGACTCGGTGGCGTCGAAATAAATCAGGATGATTTGGCCGGTGTCGACTCGTTTGAGCTGGCCGAAGGAAGGGGCGGTCACCAGGACGACGGCGAGCAGGGCGAGGACGAGGGCTCTCTGACCCATCGGACCTCCTCGTGAGTGGCGGCGAGCGGGGGCCCGCGGACACACGAACGCCCGGCGACGGCCGTCTCGGCGCCGCCGGGCGAAGAAACCGGACGGGAAGGACCGTTACTGCCTTTGCTGCATCGCCCTCTGGTTCAGCGCCGCGTCCATCGCAGCCGAGTCCATGAGGGCGGCGTGCATGCCCCTGGCCTGGAGCGCCGAGAGGAGCTGGGAGTTCTTGAGGGCCGCCTGGAAGTCCGCATCACCCATCAACTGCGCCACCTGCAGGCTACTGTGCTTGAGCGCCGCCTGGAAGGCGTCATCCGCCATCAGGGCGTTGAACTTGAGGGCCGAGGTCTTCAGCGCGGCCTGGAAGGCGTCATCCGCCATCAGGGCGTTGAACTTGAGGGCCGAGGTCTTCAGCGCGGCCTGGAAGGCGTCGTCCGCCATCAGGGCGTTGAACTTGAGGGCCGAGGTCTTCAGCGCGGCCTGGAAGGCGTCGTCGGCCATCAGGGCGTTGACCTTGAGTGACGAGGATTTCAGCGCCGCCTGGAACGCGTCGTCACCGACCAGTTGCTTGAACAAGGCGTTCTGCTTGAGTGCCGCCTCGAAATCGGGGTAGCCGGCGAGCGCCCTGTCGTTGCCGTGGAGCGCCTGCTGGATCAGATCGACGTGGTTGAGCGCGGCCTGAATGTTCAGCTGGGACAGCAGATTGCGCGTGTTGCCGTTCAGGAGGGCCTGCTGCAGGTTGAGGCTCTTCAGCGCCGCCTGAACGTCGGCGTCCGCCAGCGCCGTCTGCAGCGCCTTGTGACCCAGCGCCGCCTGGACCGCGTCATCCGCCAGCGCCACCTGCAGCGCCTTGTGCCCCAGCGCCGCCTGAACGTCGGCGTCCGCCAGCGCCGTCTGCAGCGCCTTGTGCCCCAGCGCCGCCTGGACCGCGTCATCCGCCAGCGCCACCTGCAGCGCCTTGTGCCCCAGCGCNNAGCGCCTTGTGCCCCAGCGCCGCCGCGACGTCCGCGTCGGCGAGGAGCGCGCAGAACTCGTGATTCCCGAGCAGGCTGCGAACGTTCTTGTCCTTCACGAGCCGGTCGAACGTATCGCTCTGGAGGAACTCCTGCGCGTCGCCGGCCTTAACGTTGACGCTGGAGGGCTGAGCGCCGCGGTACCGATCGGCCCCGCCGATTGTGCCCTGGGCGCCCTGATCCACCGACCGGGTGCCGTTGAAGTAAACGACGCCGAGAATAACGATGACCGCGAGTCCGGCGATAC
>PMKG01000010.1 GCA_003157675.1 Acidobacteriota bacterium | reverse complement strand
GCCCCGCGCACGCGCGGGGCCAGCCAACAGCGTTTCCCGGCCTAGCGAGGTGCGCGATGAAGCCGCAGTTCTGCGCTCGGCAGTCTGAGGCGCGCCTCGCTAGGCCATGCCAAGGAGGCACCATGCGAAGAGTGAAGGTCGGAGTTGCCCTGGTCCTCGCCGTCCTGCTTGCCGCCCCGATGATCTCCGCGGGGCAGGCCTCGGCGCCCGCGAAGGCCACGCCCGTCACGGTCATCAACATCAACACCGCGACCGCCGAGCAGCTCGATGCGCTGCCGGGGGTCGGCGCCAAGCTCGCGGCCCGAATCGTCGACTATCGCCAGAAGAACGGCGGCTTCAAGAAGGTCGAGGACCTGATGAACGTGCAGGGCATCGGGGAGAAGAACTTCCTCAAGCTAAAGCCGCTCATCACCATCGGCCAGCCGAGGGCCGAGAAGGGGAATCAGCACGACTGATCGGCCGGCGCACGCCGCGTACCGCCTGGATTCCGGTTCGCGACGGTCCCGGGACGGGCACCCCGGACGCAGGGCCGCTGAATGGCTCCGGGTTCTCCGCGGAGCCTGCGCTTCTGTCGCCCGCCGGCCGTGCCTCTGGGTGCCCGTCGTTCGGGCCGCGCGCCGGGAGCCAGGTGCCACGGAGGCAGCGTCATGGCGCGAGCCTATTCCGTCATCGAACTGCTCGTCGTCCTGACGCTCGCCCTTCTGCTGTGCGGTGTCGGGATGCCGACGCTGCTCGCAGCCAGAGACGACGTCCGCGCCGACGGCGCCGCGAGCTTCCTCGTCAGTGAGTTGCGCCAGGCCCGAATGGAGGCGCTGCGCCGAAATGCGCAGGTGGCGGTTCGATTCGAAGCCGACGGTGACGACTACCTGCTGGCGTTCTACGTGGATGGCAACGGGAACGGTGTTCGCAGCGCGGAGATCGCGAGCGGCGCGGATGCAGTCCTGCGGCCGCGCGAACGTCTCGGCCAGCAATTCCCGGGCGTCGGATTCGGCTTCGAAGATGACGTGCCGGACCTCGACGGCTCGTCGTCAGCCGGGAACTCGAATCCGATCAGATTCGGGTCCAGCCGGATGGTGTCGTTCAGCCCGACCGGCACGTGCAGCAGCGGAACGGTCTACCTGCACGGGAGAGGACACCGTCAACTCGCCGTGCGCGTACTAGGGGGCACTGGCCGCATCCGCACCTGGGTGTTCAACTTCGGCATCCGTCAGTGGAGTTCGAGATGAGGGCTGCGCCGAGGGACGAGGCGGAGCGGCGGAGATTCCCGCGGGTCGTGCCGACAGATGATCCTGAACCCGCGATGGCGCGTCTGCGCCCGGGGCGCGAGGTCAGGATCGTGAACCTCTCCCGTGGTGGCGCCTGCGTCGAGGCGGTGTCGCCCCTGCGCCCGGGGCACCCGGTCGACATTCGGCTCATGTTGCCCGACTGGCAATGGCGCGAGGCGCAGGTGCTGCGGTGCCACGTCTCAGCGCTTCCACACGAGCAGAAGGTCCGGTACAGAGCCGGCCTCGAGTTTGTTTCGCCGGTCGCCGGAGGCGGAGCCTCAGGGGCTCAGGCTCAGGGGCCTGGCGAGTAGGCACTACCCAATGGGTAGAGGCGCGAGATTGTGCCTGGGCAGTTTCTACCCAACTTTCGCGGTCGGTCAGCGGGGGCACGGGTTAAGTGGTTGCAATTTCCGCACTCGAGGCCCTCGTAGGCCTGGCATCGAACTTGATGGTGGCACTGCCATCGGCTCGGATCGAACACGTGGAGGCCGCAATGACTCTACCGGAGCTGGGCACCCTCGGCGCACCGGGCGTTTCGGGTCGGCGCGCGGCGCTCCGCGGGCTGNNGCGGGCGGTACGGTCGGGGGCCGAAGGCGGTTCGCTCCGCGCGCATTTCGAAAGAGCGCTGGAGGCAGCCCTGGGAGCGCCGCGCGTCCGTTTTCGGGAGCACCCCGTGCCATGCGCTGCCGCGGTCGCCGGGGACTCGGAGTCGATGCGGCGCATTTCGATCCACGTTCCGACGCCGCTCGGCACGCCCCCGGTCGTCCTTGAGGCCACGCTGGAGGCGCACGCGTCTCCCGATGGATGGGACAGTCATCTGTTCGGTGTCGCCGCGCAACTCGCCTCGCTGATCCTGGAGGTCGAACGAGGTCGGGCCGACAGCGCCCGGTCCGCGGCGGTGAAGCGCCGATCGGAGTCCGCCACACCGTCGCTCATCGGCGCCAGCCCGGCGATGGTCTCCCTTCGCGAGAACATCGCCCGCGTGGCCGAGACCGACTTCATCGTGCTGATCGAGGGNNAGCGGCACGGGCAAGGAACTCGTGGCCCGACAGCTTCATCAGCTCAGCCATCGCAGCCGCGGGCCGTTTGTCGCCGTCAATTGCGCCGCCATCGTCGAGTCTCTGCTCGAGGCCGAGTTGTTCGGCATCGAGGACCGGACGGCCACCGGCGTACGGGGACGCCGCGGGAAGTTCGAGCACGCAGACGGTGGCACCCTGTTTCTCGACGAAGTGTCGGACCTCGCGCCCGCCGCGCAAGCCAAGCTGCTTCGAGCGATCCAGGAACTCACCGTCGAACGCGTCGGTGGGCACGCCGTCCGCAAGGTCGACACGCGGATCGTCGTGGCGACCAACAGGAGCCTGCAGGAGCTGGTGTCGGGCGGGCAGTTCAGAGAGGACCTGTTCTACCGGCTCTCCGGCGTCGAACTGCATGTGCCCCCGCTGAGGGCCAGGCGCCAGGACATTCCGGACCTCTGCGCCTACTTCCTCTCCCGGTATCAGACGCCGCGGCCGGTCACCTTGAGCCCCGAAGCGGCGCAGGCCATGCAGCTCTACGACTGGCCGGGCAACGTGCGCGAGCTGGAGAATCTGGTGGAACGCCTGGTGATCCTGAATCGCACCGACGTGATCGGTGTCGACGATCTGCCGCGCAATCTGCGCACCCCGGCCACGGATCTGGCCGCGGCGGTCGCGTCGGATGCACCCGCCGACGGCATCGACCTTCCGGCCACGTTGGCTCGCATCGAAGTGGTGCTCATCGAGCGAGCCATGCGTGCCGCCAATGGGAACAAGACCCGCGCCGCCGAGCTGCTGGGTCTCAGCCGCACCACTCTATTCGACAAGCTCAAGCGCGCCGGTATCGAAGCGGGCGAGTGACGCGCCCGAAGGGCATCAAGGCGCCGCCGCTGGCGGCGAAATGTCCCACAGCGCGCCGATGTCGATGGCCACGGCGTCGAAGGGCGGGATACGCTTCTCGCCCTCGCCGCCGAACGTGCCCGCGACCATCCAGCCCTGCTCGGCGCGGCTCAGGACCTCGATGGTGCGCGCCGTGGGATCGACGAACCACAGCCATGCGACGTCGGCCGGCCAGGTCAGGGACCAGATGTCTTGTTGCAGAGCGCGCCGTTGACACCGCTTCCATCCGGCGCAAGCATGTGCGCATGAACCTTGGATTCCTTCTCCCTCGCCCCGCGAAGCGGGGAGAGGGCAGGGGCGAGGGGCTGCGGCGCAGACCGGCGTCCGCCAGGCTTGTCGTCCTCGCAGTCGCCTTCCTGGCGGGCGCCTGCGCGAAGCAGCCAGCCAGCGTGGCCGCGCCGGCGCAGACTGCCGCGAAGGCTGCGCCCACGCCGGCGCCGGCACCTGAAACCAAACGCATCCGTCGGGCGCAGGTGGCGGGTTCGTGGTATCCGGGCGAGAAGGATCGCCTGGCGGCGTACATCGACCAGCTCCTCGCCGACACCAAGCCGCCCAAGCTCGACGGCAAGGTCATCGCGCTTATCTCGCCGCACGCGGGGTATCGCTTCTCGGGCAAGGCGGCGGCGACGGGTTACGCGCTCTTGCGCGGGCAGGACATCCGCCGCGTGGT
>PMKG01000020.1 GCA_003157675.1 Acidobacteriota bacterium | reverse complement strand
GCAGGCTGAAGCCTGCGCCACAAAAGCATGCTAGCCTCCGGCCTTCTGGGTTCGGCCCACGCCGGCGTTGTGGCGGGCCACTTCCGCCAGCGCGCTCCAGTCCAGCTCGCCGTGGCCGTGCGCGAGCGCCTGCAAATAGTGGTCGCGGAGAACGCTCGCGAACGGCAGCGGCGCCTGGACCGCCTCGCCTGCCTCCAGCGCCAGTTCGGTATCCTTGAGGCCCAGCTTGAGCGAGAAGCCCGCGGGCTCGTACTTCCGGTCCGCGATCATCCCGCCGTAATTGGCATAGACCGGCGAGCGGAACGCGCCGTTGTTGACCACATCGAGGAAACTGTGCAGGTCCATGCCCGATTTCTCCAGCATGGCGTAGACCTCGCCGAACGATTCGAGCACCGTGGCCAGCATGAAGTTGACGGCGATCTTGGTCAGGTTGGCCATCCATGGCTCCTCGCCGGCGATGGTGATGCCTCTGCCGATCGCCTCCATCAGCGGGCGGCAGCGCTCGATGTTCTCCTGCGTCCCGCCGGCGATCACCCACAGCGCCTTGTCGCGGGCCGCTTCCGCCCTGCCGATCACCGGGGCGGCCACATAGCCCTGGCACCGCACGCGGTGCTCGCGCTCCAGTTCCTTGGAGCACTCGATGCCGATCGTGCTGGCGGACATGTGGACGGCTTCCGGGGCGAGAGCGTCGATGGCGGACGTCCCCTCGGGTTGGCCACCCAGCAGAACGCTGCGCACCGCACGGTCGTCGGAGAGCATCGTGACGAGCACCTCGGCGTCCGCGGCGGCGTCCGCCGGAGTGTCCGCCACCCGCGCGCCTTCGCTTCCCAACGCCTCGGCCCGCTGCCGCGTGCGGTTGTAAATCGTCAACCGGTGGCCCGCCCGAATCAGGTTACGCGCCATCGGCTCGCCCATGTTCCCCAGCCCGATAAAGCCGACTCTCATGACCGTGGCACCTCGTCCAAGTTGTAGCATGCGCGCCCGTCGAGCGGGCAGTTACACTGGAACCATGGGCTTCCACCTCGTCGTCGATTACCAGCCCCGGGGGGATCAGGGGCAGGCCATCGAGCAGCTCAACCGGGGCGTTCTCGAGGGCGAGCGGGACCAGGTGCTGCTGGGCGTCACCGGGTCGGGCAAGACGTTCACGATGGCCCAGGTGATCGCGCAGGTGAACCGCCCGACCCTGGTGATGGTGCACAACAAGACGCTGGCGGCGCAGCTGTTCCAGGAGTTCCGGCGCTTCTTCCCCGGGAACGCCGTCGAGTACTTCGTCAGNNGACTACTACCAGCCCGAGGCCTACGTCCCGGCCAGCGACACCTACATCGAGAAGGAAGCGACGATCAACGACGAGATCGATCGCCTGCGCCTCTCGGCCACCCGGTCGCTGTTCGAGCGCCGCGACGTCATCATCGTCGCCAGCGTGTCGTGCATCTACGGCCTCGGGTCGCCGGAGGCCTATTACAGCATGACGCTGCCCCTCGAAGTCGGGCAGCGGATCGACCGCGAGACGATCCTCCGCAAGCTCGTCGACATCCAGTACGAGCGCAACGACATCGAGTTCGGACGGGGCTCGTTCCGCGTGCGGGGCGACATCATCGAGGTCTTCCCGTCCTACGAGGAGCAGGCCGTCCGGATCGGGCTGTTCGGTGACGAAGTGGACGAGCTGGTCGTGTTCGATCCGCTGACCGGGCGGACCTCGCGCCGCCACGAACGGCTAGCGATCTACCCGAAGTCGCACTTCGTCGCGCCGCGCGAGAACACCCGGAGGGCGATCGCCTCGATCAAGGCCGAGCTCGCCGAGCGTCGGTCCGCGTTCGAAGCCGAGGGGAAGCTGCTCGAGGCCCAGCGCCTGCACCAGCGGACGATGTTCGACCTCGAGATGATCCGCGAGATCGGCTACTGCCACGGGATCGAGAACTACGCGCGACACCTGACCGGCCGCGCGCCGGGCGAGCCGCCGCCAACGCTGCTCGATTATCTTCCCGCCGACGCCCTCGTGTTCGTCGACGAGAGCCACCAGACGGTGCCGCAGATTCGCGGGATGTTCCACGGCGACCGGTCCCGGAAGCAGGTGCTGGTCGAGTACGGATTCCGCCTGCCCTCGGCGCTCGACAACCGCCCGCTCGACTTCGACGAGTGGCAGTCCCGGACCCACCAGGTGATCTTCGTGTCGGCCACACCCGGCCCGTTCGAGCTGCGGGAGGCCGGCGGCGTCGTCGTCGAGCAGATCATCCGCCCGACCGGCCTGACCGATCCGCCGATCGAGGTCCGGCCGGTGAAGGGGCAGATCGACGATCTCCTGGGAGAGATCCGCGATCGCGCGGCCCGGCGGGAGCGCGTCCTGGTGACGACGCTCACCAAGCGGATGGCCGAGGACCTGACCGAGTACTACCAGGAGCTCGGCGTGCGAGTGCGCTACCTGCACTCGGACATCGACACGCTCGAGCGCGTGGAGATCCTGCGCGACCTGAGGCGTGGCGAGTTCGACGTGCTCGTGGGCATCAACCTGCTCCGGGAGGGGCTGGACCTGCCGGAAGTCTCGCTG
>PMKG01000069.1 GCA_003157675.1 Acidobacteriota bacterium | reverse complement strand
CGCCGGACTCGGCTCGCAGTTTCGAGATGTCGACCGCAACCTCGTTCTCGGTTCCGACCACGATCGGCAGGTTGTAGGTCTTGCCCTGCACCTGGAGTGTCGCCGTCTCGGACATAGACTGCTTCCCCTTCGCTGTGTTGATCCCGGGCCCCTCGGGTGAACCCGAACATTCTAATGCGAAACCGGCCCGCCGGCCCCCGCCGATTGGCGCCCCCCGGCCACCCGGAGGCCCTTCAAATGCCGAAACGTCGCCTCGCCATCCCGGCGATCGCCTCCCCGATGCTGATCGAGGCGGTGGCCGCTGGCGAGGGCGCGTTGAGCACGTGCACCATCCGCTCCGCCTCGACGATCCGGAAGTCGTCGAGCAGGGCGCCGTGCGGATCGAGAGCCTGGGCCCTGACGCCCGCCCCGCTGGGATGGACGTCCTCGTCACGGAGCTCGGGAATCAGCCCCTGCAGCGCCTTGACGAACGCCCTCTTGCTGAACGACCGGTGCCACTCCCCGATGGCCATCGGCCAATACTTGGCCGCCATTCGCCAGAAGCCGAAGTAGGCGAACATCTCGGCCGCGTCGCGCGCCGAGAAGCTGGTCCGCGTATAGCCTTCGCGCTTGAAAGCCAGGACGGCGTTCGGCCCCGCCTCCACGCCGCCGGCGATCATCCGCGTGAAGTGCACGCCGAGGAACGGGAACCGCGGGTCGGGCACCGGGTAGATGAGATTCCGAACGAGCGATTGGCGCTCGGGCACCAACTCGTAGTACTCGCCGCGGAACGGCACGATCTTGACGCCCGGCTCGACGCCGCACAGCCGCGCGACCCGGTCCGACTGCAGCCCGGCGCAGTTGATGAGCGCGCGCGCCTCGACCGGCCCCCTGGCCGTCTCGAGGACGAGCGCCCCGTTGTTGCGCTTCACGCGGGCGACGCGCGCCGAGGTCCAGACCTCGCCGCCGGCACCGGCGACGATCCGCGCGAACGCCTGCGTGACGGCCGTGTAGTCGACGATCCCGGTCTGCGGAACGAGCATCCCGGCAATGCCGGCCGCGGCCGGCTCGTACTCCCTCAGCTCTTCCGCCCGCAGGCGCCGCAGGCCGGCCAGGCCGTTGGCCCGGCCGCGGCGTTCCAGCTCGTCGAGCGCGGGGAGGTGTGACGGCTCGGTCGCCACCACCAGCTTGCCGCAGCGGTCGTGGGCGATCCCGTGCTCTTCGCAGAACCGGTACATCGCCTCCCGCCCCTGGACGCAGTTGGCCGCCTTGAGCGATCCCGGCTTGTAGTAAAGGCCCGAGTGGATGACGCCGCTGTTGTGCCCGGTCTGATGGGCGGCCAGCTCTGGCTCGGCTTCGAGGATGACGACGCGAACGCCTGGCTGCTTGACGAGCGCCATCCCCGTCGCCGCTCCGACGATGCCGCCGCCGATGATGGCGACGTCGAACGTGCTGCTCATGAAGTGAGTGGTCCTTCCCCAGGGTCGGTCACGTGCCGCTGCAGGTGGTCGGCGACGGTCACCGGGCCTGGAATCCCGCACTCGGCCGCGATCTTCCGAAGCGACTCCAGCACGTTGGCCGCGAGGGGGATCCCGGCCCGCTCGTGCAGCCGTGCCCGCGTCTGCTCCTTCTCGCCGTGGATGTAGATCGTGGCCCGGTCGAGCGCTTTCCGCGAGTGCTTCAGCATGCCCGCCAGTTCGGTCAACCGCCCGCGGAACTCGGCGAGCGGCATGAAGCGGGCGACGTCCATCGCCAGGAAGAAGTGGCCGACGCGCGGGGCGATCTTCTCGCCGGGCCGCGGCTCACGCTTCAGATTGTCGACCTCAGGACCGAAGGCCGACCCCGAGAGGACGCCGCACAGTACGTCCACCATCAGCGCCAGGCCGTAGCCCTTGTGCCCGCTGAACTCCTCGCCGCGCCCGCCGAGCGGGAGGATGCCGCCGCCGGCCCGCTTCACGAGGTTCGCCAGGACGAGACCGGGGTTCTTCGAATCGTAGCCGTGCTCGTCGACCGCCCAGCCGGCCGGCATCTGCTTCCGGTTCCGGTCGTACACCTCGAGCTTCCCCCGGGGCACGACGCTGGTGGCCATGTCGAGCAGGAAGTCGAGGCCGTCGGCGCCCGGCGCGCCGAACGCGATCGGATTGGTGCCCAGGATGGCGTCGGCACCGTAGGTCGGCACGACCAGCGGGGCCGCGTTGGTCATTGAGACGCCGATCATCCCGGCGTCGATCGCCTTCTGCACGTAGTAGCCGGCGATCCCGAAGTGGTTGCTGTTCTTGACCGTCACCACGCCGAGCCCGTTCGCCTTCGCCTTCGAGACGGCGAGGTCCATGGCGAGGTCGCTCACGACCTGGCCGATGCCGTTCTTGGCATCGATGACGCCGATGGCCGGCATCGGCTCGCGGACGTCGAACCGCGCGCCGGCGACGATGTAGCCTCCCTTGAGCCCCTTGACGTAACGGCCGAGGCGCGCGACACCGTGGCTGGCGATGCCGCGCAGGTCGGCCGCCACCAGCACGCGGGCGGTGATGGCGCCCTCCTTCTCGGCGACGCCGTACCGCGCCAACACGTCGGTGACGAACCGCTCGAGATCGGGACGCATGACCTTGCTCTCGACATCGCAGCCGAGGCAGTCCTCGCACCGGACTTCGTGGAGCCACTCGGCGCCCCGCGCCTCGCAGGTGACGAGTTCCTTCGAGATCTGCGGCACGTGCTCCTGCATCGGCGGCCTCCCTCCATCTACTTTGGCATATTCCTGGCCCTTCGGTCACGGCTGAGGTGGGACCGCCGGACGGCGCGCCGGAGGGCCTCCGGCCCGACCTTGGTCCGGAAGAGCTTCGCGGTAATAATGGCGGCGACCGAAAGGGCGGAAACGCGCGAAGCCAGATGTTTCTATGGGCTTTTCCTCCATCGACTATGCCGTCCTGATCGTCTACCTGGTCGGCATCACGATCTTCGGGACGCTGTTCCGCAAGTCCCACCACTCGGTGAAGGACTACTTCGTCGGTGCCCGGAAGACGCACTGGCTGGTCATCAGCCTGTCGATCGTGGCGACCGAGACGAGCACGCTGACGCTCATCGGCGTGCCGGCGCTCGCCTACACGATTTACGCCCGGCCGGAGCAGGGCGGAGCGTTCACCTACCTCCAGGTCGTCTTCGGCTACATCGTCGCGCGGTTCGTCATCAGCCTGCTGTTCATCCCGGCCTACTTCCAAGGGGAGATGCTGACGGCCTACGCGCTGCTGGCGCGGCGCTTCGGTGAGACCACCAAGCACTTCGCCGCTTCCCTGTTCCTGACGATGAGGGCGCTCGCCGAGGGGGTGAGGGTGTTCGCGGCCTCGCTGGTGCTGGCGGCGGTCATCAGCTCGAGCCTCCCCGGCCTGCCCAACCTGTGGCTGTGGTCGATCGTGCTGGTCGGCTTCCTCACGCTGATCTACACGTTCGAAGGGGGGATCGCGGCCGTCATCTGGACCGACCTGATCCAGCTCGTGATCTACATCGGCGGCTCATTGCTTGCCGCCTGGCAGCTGCTCCACCTGGTGCCGGGCGGGTGGCCGACGATCGCCGCGCACGCTGCGGCGGCGCACAAGTTCGAGTGGCTGTCGTTCTCGTGGGACCTGCGGCTGCCCTTCACCTTCTGGGCGGGCCTCATCGGCGGCACCTTCCTGACGATGGCCTCGCACGGCACCGATCAGCTCCTGGTGCAGCGGCTGCTCACGTGCCGCAACCAGCGGGACAGCCAGAAGGCGCTCATCACGAGCGGCTTCATCGTGCTCTTCCAGTTCGCCCTGTTCCTGACGATCGGCGTGATGCTCTACGCCTACTACCAGCACGCGAAGCTTCCGCCCATCACGACCAACGACGAGATCTTCCCCGTCTTCATCGTCCATAGCCTGCCCCACGGGATTGCCGGCCTGGTGATCGCCGCCGTCTTCGCGGCCGCCATGTCGAACCTGAGCGGGTCGCTCAACTCGCTGGCCTCGACGACCGTGCTCGACTTCTACCGGCCGCTGGCCGGAGCCCGACGCACCGAGGCGCAGCTGCTGACGCTCTCGCGCTGGTGCACTGCCGGCTGGGGGCTGGTGCTCATCGCGATCGCGATCGTGGCGCGCGGATGGGGATCGGTGTTCACGGCGGGGCTGTCGATTGCCTCACTCGTCTACGGCCCGATGCTCGGGGCCTTCCTGCTGGGCATCCTGACCACGCGCACGAACCAGGCCGGAGCCGTGGCGGGCATCGGCGTCTCGCTCGTCTGCATGCTGCTCGTCAAGGCGTACACGCCGCTGGCCTGGACGTGGTACGTGCTGGCCGGCACCCTCATCTGCGTTGCCGTCGGCTACACCACGAGCCTCGCCTTCCCTCGCCGGCAGCCCTAAAGGGCCGCCCTACATACACAAACCGGCCGATGGCTGACGGCCGAAGGCTGAAGGCCGCGTCAGGCGTGCCGGCGCCGGACCGGAAAGCACCGCTTGACAGCCCCGTTCTGAGGTGTTAGTTTTGTAGCCGTCTGCTACGGAGCTAACAGATGCCAAGCACTCCGCACGCCGCCCTGACCCGCCGCGAACGCCAGATCATGGACATCCTCTACCGCCGGGGGCGCGCGACCGCCGCCGAGGTCATGGACGAGATGCCCGGCGACCCGCACTACTCCACCGTCCGCACGCAGCTCCGCGTCCTCGAGGAGAAGGGGCACGTCCGGCACGAAGAGCAGGGGCTGCGGTACGTCTACACTCCCGCCGTCCCCCGGCGCTCGGCGCGCAAGTCGGCGCTGAAGCACCTGGTGGACACGTTTTACGACGGGTCGCCCGAGCAGGTGGTGGCCGCCCTGCTGGGCGGCGACACTTCGCGCCTGTCCGACGACGACCTGACGCGCATCGAGGACCTCGTGGCGAAGGCCAGGAAGGAAGGCCGGCGATGATCAAGGGAACCGTCGTCCTGTGCCTCGCGCTGGTTGCCGTCCTGCTCCTGCGCCGGCGATCGGCCGCGCTGCGCCACCGGATTCTCGCGGCGGCCATCGTCTGCGCTGCGCTCGTGCCGCTCACCGAGCCGCTGGTACCAGCCTGGCACGTGGCCGTCTTCCAGGCGCCCGTCGTCGGGCCCGCGAAGCCCCTCGCGCTCACGGATACGACTATCCAGGCCGCCCCGTCGGCGGGAGCGGCGACGGACGCGAGGAGCACACGTCTTCCGCGGCTGGTCCCCGGCCTCCGAACCGTTTGGGGCCTCGGTACCGGAGCCAGCCTGCTGCTGCTGGCGGGCGGCCTGGCTCGACTGACGCGGATCGCCCGGCGCGCCCGTCCGGTCGCCGACGGCCGCTGGTCCGCCACCGCGGCGGACCTTGCCGGACGCTGCGGCCTTGACCGTCCCCTGAGAATTCTGCAGACGACCCACCCGACATTGCTGTTCACCTGGGGCCTTCGGCGCCCGACGGTGCTGCTGCCGGCCGAGGCCGGAGGGTGGTCGGACGAGCGCATCCGCGTCGTCCTCGGCCACGAGCTGGCCCACATTCGCCGAGGCGACTGGGCGGTACACCTCCTGGCCGAGTGCGTGCGGTCGGTCTACTGGTTCAATCCTCTCGCGTGGATCGCCTGCGACCGACTCCGCCTCGAGAGCGAGCACGCATGCGACGACGCCGTGCTGCGCCTTGGGGTGGAGGCGCCGGTGTACGCGACCGAGTTGCTGGACCTCGCGCGGCTGTTCCGACGGAGCCGCCACGCTTTGCTCCCCGCGCCGGCGATGGCGCGGCCTTCCGATCTCGAGAGGAGAATCCGCATCATGTTGAACCCTCATCTGGATCGTGCCCCGCTCGGCCGCACATCGGGATGGCTCGTGGTGTTGACGTGCATCGCCCTGACGGTCACCCTGGCCGGGCTTTCGCTGACCGCGGCGGGCGCGCCTTCGCCCGGCCGCGCCAGCTCGGCCGCGACGGCGCCGAGAGTCGAGAGCCCGGAGCCGAGAGCCGCTCTCTCGATTGCGCCTGCCAGCGTCGTCCCGCCAAGCCCCGAACCGGCGCCAAGACAGGTGGCCGTCGCGGCGCCGCGATCGACCGCGCCCGGCCCGCAGGCGGGTGGGTCCGCCGGGATCGTCGTCACGGTCACCGACCAGTTCGGACGCTTTGTGTCTAACGCGGCCGTGGTCCTGTGGAACCCCGTGACCGGGTACGGTACCGGCGACCACACGGGCCACGACGGCCAGTTCACGGCCTCGGATCTGGCAGCCGGTGCCTACCAGGTCACGGTCAGTAAGCCGGGATTCAAGAAGGCCGTTGTGACCATGCCCTTCGAGGCGGGCAAGCAGGCGAAGTTGCAGACAGTCTTGGCGCTGGGCTCGCTGCAGGAAACAGTAGCCGTCAGCGCCGCGGCGGGCAGCGTGGCCTCGACCGGCCCAGCCGTTCCCGTGGCCCGCCAGGTCGGCGCGCCGCCGGCCAGCGATCCGTGCGCCGATACGCAGGAAGACGGCTGCGTGATGCCGCCCCGGAAGCTCGCCGACGCGAAGCCGATGTATCCCGCGTCGGCTGCCGCGGCCGGCGTGTCCGGCACGGTGGTCATCCACGCGCGCTTGCTCGCCGACGGCTCGGTAGGCGACCTGCAGCCCGAGCCGGGATCCGACGCGGACTTCGCCGACGCCGCGATGCAGGCGATTCGGCTCTGGACGTTCTCTCCGGCGCACCTCGATGGCGTGGCGGTTCCGGTCGACTTGACCGTGAAGGTGCAGTTCGAGATCGTCAAGCGGTAGGAGCCGGCCACCGCATGGCGGGCCTGAAGACTCGCCGGGTTCGCCTCGCGGNNCGGATGTCTGAGTTCGCGTGGCGAGCCGCCTGTATTGTCGGAGGTGCTGTGGTGCTTACACAGGTCTTTGCCACTGCGCTCCTGACGGGTTCGTTGTTGGCGTGTCCGTGGTCCCATGAGGCGCCGGTGCACGCCACGACATCGTCGGTTGGCGCCCCACAGACCAAGTCGACCGAGACCATCCAGGGGATCACCGCAGCCAAGGACGTCCAGGCGGTCATCGAGGAGGCGAGGCGCGCCTTGGGTGTTCAACGCGTGCGGTCGCTCTTCGTGAAGGGTACGGTTACGGTGGGAGACGGGCGTCCCGACACGTTGGAGCGGTTCCTGCTCCTGCCCGATTCCTTCAAAGAACTGGACGGGGGGATCACGTTCACGCTCTCGCGCGACGATTACTGGCAAGTCCCAGAGCCGGATCAGGAGACAAAGGCCAAGGCCCGAAAGGCCACGTGGTCGAAGTTCATGGAGCAGTGCCTCGTGTGGCTGCTTCGCGCGCCCCGAGGCTTCCCGCTGAAAGCGACGTGGGCCGACGACGCCTCGTCGGGCAGACAGGCGATTCTCTTCGAGGGTCCGGACGGCTTCAGGAGGGTCGTCGCGTTCGATGCCGCGAGCCATCGCCCTGTGGAGTACGCTTCCACCGGGGTGATCACTCAGGCTGGCACCACGGTCGGTCGATCCGCCCGGCGGGCCATGATCGACGAGTACGGAGAACTGGACGGCATCCGGCTCCCGCGTCGCATCACCCTGAGGGTAGAGGGCATGCACGGCGACACCGTCTACGCCTTCGGCGAGATGCGGGTCAACGCGGGCGTCACGCCAGCCGACTTCACCAGACGATAGGTGGCCACACCGCGGGGCCGAAACATGCCGGCACCTATCGATCTCCTTCTCGCCGTCAGGTTCCTTCGCCGGCGCTGGGTGTCGTCGCTGGCGGTTACCGGGACGCTGGCCGTAGGCCTCGCCGTCACGGCGGGCCTGTTCGTGATCGCGGACGGAATCCTCCTGCGAGATCTTCCAGTTCGTAAGCCGGACCGTCTTCTCGTGGTCGGGCCTCGATCGCCGTTCGGCCTCAACGGACCCTCGACCTTGCGAGCCGAGCAAGTCGAGCAACTGGCTGAACTGGTCGGTGTGGTCTCGGCGGCCGCCTTCTGCGATGGGCCCGGGTTCTTCAACCCCCGGTT
>PMKG01000246.1 GCA_003157675.1 Acidobacteriota bacterium | reverse complement strand
GCTCGCCGCGCACCAGATCGCGCTCAACCTGGCCAGCCTCACGTTCATGGTGCCGCTCGGTCTGGCATCGGCCGGCGCGGTGCGCGTCGGGCGCGCGATCGGGCGGCACGACGTGCGCGGGGCGGCGCGGTCGGGCTGGATGGCGCTCGTGATCGGGACCGCGTTCATGTCGTCGGCGGCGCTCGTGTTCGTCGTGGCGCCGCGGCCGCTCATCGGCCTGTTCAGCTCGAGCGAGGCCGTGTTCGCCGTCGGCCGCCGGCTGCTGCTCATCGCGGCGATGTTCCAGCTGTTCGACGGCCTCCAGGGCGTGTCAACGGGGGTGCTGCGGGGGCTGGGCGACACGCGGACACCGATGCTCACCAATCTCGCGGGGCACTGGCTGCTCGGGCTGCCCGTCGGCTACGCGCTCTGTTTCTGGTGGCGGTGGGGTGTCATCGGCCTCTGGGTCGGCCTCTCGATCGGCCTCATCGTGATCGGGTCGACGCTGCTGCTGGTCTGGCATCGACGGATCGCCGCCCTGCAGGGTGAGGCCTTGAGGTAACATGGAGAGACCCTGCGACGTGCCGGGATTGGGGAGGCGAGCATGAGGGTATTCTGGCGGCCGCTGGCGCTGGCAGCCGCGTTCATCGCGACCATGATGGCCGGACCGGCGTCTGCCCAGACCGTCACCGTGACCAAGGCGCCTCCCGGCGCGTCGGTCCAACTCGTGCTCGACACGACGGCCGTGGCGACAGCCGCCGCGGACGAAAAAGGGATCGCGACGCTCGCCGTCGACCTCCAGAAGCAGCGCAACAAGGCCGAGACCGACGTCCGCATCTACGTCGACCTCTGCGGGCAGGCCCGCCGCGTCACGCTGGTCGAAGCCGGTTACCAGCCCGACCAGGCCGCGCCCGGCTGCGCCCGGCACGAGATCTTCGGCGTGTTCTATCTCCGGCCGGTCACGACACTCGTCGTGAACGTGTCCGAGGAGGCGCAGGGCGTGTGGATCAGCCAGGGCCCGGCTCCGCTTCGCTGGCTCGGGAACGAAGTGGCCGGCGGGTCGGCCGAGCGAACGGGCAGCGCGCTGTTTGTCCCGAACGGCTTCCACATCTTTGGCGGCGGCGGAATCGGCAGATACAGCGACGCGGTCAGTGTGTCGTGCGGCGTGAACACGGAGTGCACGGGCAAGGGGACCCGCCTCGCCGGCCAGGTCGGCTTCGACTACTGGATCACCTCCAACCTGGCCATTGCCGCCTACTACCTTCGTCCCGCGAACCCGGCGACCTCGGGCAGCGAAAACGGGTACGGCTTCACCAGCTCGCTCGCCACCAACGTCGCGGTCGTCACGGGCAAGGTCGGCGTGCCGTTCGGCAAGACGCGGCTCTACGTCCAGGGCGGGGTCACGTATACGTGGGCCACGCTGACGACCAACGAAACGTTTGCGGACCGGACCGTTGACGTGAACGGCGTGCCCCAGACGATCGCGGGAGGCACGCAGACGTTCACGGAGCCGACGAGAGGCATGAGCTGGACCATCAGTGGAGGCTCGGAGATCTGGTGGCGGCGGTCGATGGCGTTCTACGTCGAGGTCGGGCGGGTCGGGCTGAAGGGTTCCGCCGTGGGCGGCGGGGCCGGCACCCTCGACGACGGCGTGCTCTACACGATGGCGGGCTTCCGGTTCCGCCTGGTCGGATCGCGATAACCCGCGGTCCTACTGGACGTTCAACAGCGTGACCTCGAACACGAGCGTGGCGTTCGGCGGGACCGGGCCGACGCGGCTGGCGCCGTACCCGAGAGACGACGGGATGACCAGCCGCCTTACCCCACCAACCTTCATCCCCGGAAGTCCCTGATCCCAGCCGGCGATCACCTGGGAGGCCCCCAGAACGAAGCTCAACGGGGACGCGCCGGTGGTGGAATCGAACTCCAGTCCCTTGCCGTCGGTCTTCGTGGCGTCGTACAGCCAACCGACGTAGTTGACCGTCATCGTGCTTCCACTGGCCGCCGTGGCCCCAGTTCCGACACGCAGGTCGGTCGAGCTGAAGGCGGCGCCTGACGGCGTGGTCGGCGAGTTGTTGCACGCGGCGACGACCGTCGCGAGCACGGCGCCGAGACACCCTACACGAAGAACACGCATCAGCTTCACGCGTCACTCCATCGGCATCGGACAGGCAGACGATTATCCCACGAATTCGCGCAGGGGGTTCGGGCCTCTCTGTGATGCTACCATAGCGGTCTCCGCCGGACGCCGGCCCCAGGATCTCTATGCCGATCGACGACACCACCGCGGATCGCCGGGACTTCATGTTACGCGTGCTCCGCCTCGGCGGCCTGAGCGCCGCGACACTCGGTGCCGGGGCGTGGCTGCACGCCCGGAGTGCGCGGCCCGTGGAGTCCACCGTGCTCGTGGCCGACCGCCGCGCCGCCGTGCCGGGCGACCCGTCGCTGCCCGAGATGGTGGTCGTCCAGGGCGGCGAGCCGGACCCCATGGTGCGCCGGGCCCTCGCGGAACTCGGCGGTATTCGTCGCTTCGTCGCCCGCGGCGACGTCGTCGTCGTGAAACCGAACATCGGCTGGGACCGCGGGCCCGAGCAGGCGGCCAACACCAACCCGACGCTGGTGGCGTCGGTCGTGCAGCTCTGTCTCGAGGCCGGGGCCGGGCGGGTCATCGTGACCGACATGAGCTGCAACGACCCGCGCCTCTGCTTCGAGCGCAGCGGGATCGCGGCCGCCGCCGGCGCGGTCGGGGCCGACGTCGTCCTGCCAGACGACCGGCACTTCAAGCAGGCGAATCTCGGTGGCGAGGTCCTCACCACCTGGCCGGTGCTCGAGCCGTTTCTGAACGCCGACAAGATCATCAACCTGCCGATTGCCAAGCACCACAGCCTGACCGGGTGCACGCTCGGCATGAAGAACTTCTACGGCATCATCGGCGGGCAGCGCAGCCGCCTCCACCAGCGGATCCACGAGAGCCTCGTCGACCTGCTCGCCTTCGCCCGCCCGACGCTGACCATTCTCGACGCGTACCGCGTGCTCGTGCGCGGAGGCCCGACCGGCGGGAGCCTGGCGGACGTCGAACTGAAGAAGACGCTGGTGGCCGGCACCGACCCGGTCGCCATCGATGCGTACGCCGCCAAGGCGTGGTGGGACCTGGACGCGCGGCGGCTCCCCTTCCTGCGGCTGGCGCAGGCTCGCGGCCTCGGCAAGATGGATTTCGACCAGGTCAGGACGAAGCTGATGTCGGTCTGACCCGACCTCGCGCACCCAAACGAGCATCCGCATGCCTCATTCCCGATCTGCGTGGTCCGCCGCCCGGCGCGTGTCGCAGATCGTCTGCCTGGCCGCGTTCGCCTTCCTGCTCGTCCGGTCAGAGTTCAGCGGCTCGTTCCGAGGCCTGTCGGGCCAGGTGCGCCTGCCGTGGCCGGTATCGGCGTTCCTCGAAGCCGATCCCCTGGCGGCGATCTCCACAGCAATCTCGACGCACATGCTCTACCGCACGATGTGGTGGAGCCTCGTCATCCTCGTGCCGACATTCGTCCTCGGCCGGCTCTTCTGCGGGTGGGTCTGTCCGCTCGGCACCTTGCACCACTTCTTCTCCAGCCTCCGGTCGGAGAAGAAGCGTGGGAAGGCGCTCATCGAGTCGAATCGTTACAAGGCGTGGCAGGCGTCGAAGTACTACATTCTGGCGGCGCTGCTGGTCTCGGCCGCATTCGGCTCGGTGCTCTCCGGCCTGCTCGACCCGATCCCCCTGCTCGTGCGGTCGCTCGCCCTCTCGATCCTGCCGGGCGTCAACTACGCGGCCGGCTCCGTTCTCGACGCGTGGTACCAGGTGCCGTCGCGACCGGTCCGGCTCGGCGCCGACGTGGCGCAGGCGATCCTGCAGCACACGGTCGCCGGCTTCCGGCAGCCGCACTTCCGCCAGGCCTTCTTCCTGGGAACGCTCCTGGTCGGCCTGCTCGCGCTCAACCTGCGGGTCACGCGGTTCTGGTGCCGCGCACTGTGCCCGCTCGGTGCGCTGCTCGGCCTGGCGTCGCGCTGGTCGCTCGTGCACCTGCGCAAGGACCCGAGCCAGTGCGACACCTGCAACAAGTGCCTGCTCCACTGCCAGGGCGGTGACGACCCGATCCCGGGACCGAAGTGGCGAAAGGCCGAATGCCACGTGTGCTTGAACTGCGTGGCCGATTGCCCGACCGGCGCCATCGCGTTCGGCGTGGGCCGGGTGCGCCCGGCCGGGACGACGATCGAGGCCCCGGACGCCGGACGCCGGAAGCTGCTGGCGTCGGCCGCGGCCGGGGCGGCGCTCGTGCCGCTGCTTCGATCCTCGACCGGATTCGCCGTCGACTTCGACTCCCGGCTGATCCGGCCGCCCGGCGCCCTCGACGAACGGCATTTCCTCGAGCGCTGCATCCGCTGCGGCGAGTGCATGAAGGTCTGTCCCAACAACGCCCTGCACCCGACGTTCGCCGAGGGCGGCCTCGAGGCGATCTGGACACCGGTCCTCGTGCCACGCGTCGGGTACTGCGAGCCGAACTGCGTGCTGTGCGGCCAGGTGTGCCCGACCGGCGCCATCTGGGAGATCACGGAGGCCGAGAAGGTCGGCCGGCCCGGCCAGGCGGCCGCGACTCCCGACGAGGCTCGCGGCCAGGGTGAGGTCGCGACGACGAGAAACCCGCAGGACGCGGGCGGCCCGATCAAGATCGGCACCGCCTTCTACGACCTGGGCCGCTGCCTCCCCTGGGCCATGGCCTCCGACTGCATCGTCTGCGAGGAGTGGTGCCCGACGTCGCCGAAGGCGATCGTCCTCCTGAACGCCGACGTCACGGACGCCGAGGGGCGCACCCGGACCGTGCGGAGGCCCCAGATCGATCCGGTTCGATGCACCGGCTGCGGGGCGTGCGAATACGCGTGCCCCGTCAAGGACCGCCCGGCGGTCTATGTCACGAGCGTCGGAGAGTCCCGGTCCCGTACCAACCAGTTCATTCTGTCCGCCGCCCCGAAACGGTGAGTCTCCAGAGAGAAAGGTCCAGCGCATGAGCACGCGACGTTACCGCCCGATGGACATGTCAGGCCGGCTCGACCGCCGCCAGTTCGTGAAGGCCGCCGGCGCCGGCACGGCCGCGGCCGGCGCCCTGGCGTTCGCGCCACTCACCTTCGGGCAGGCCGCTCCGGCTGCGCCCGCCATCACGACGAACATCGCCGACTTCCAGAAGGTCCCCAGGACGCCCCGCTCGCTCCCCGGGCCGTTCCCCGGCAAGGTCGTGAAGGTCACCGACCGGCGGTCGTTCGCGAACGAGAAGTTCGACGCCCAGGTGATCGCGGAGATGGTGAACAAGGGGATCACCACGCTCACCGGCCGGAACGCGACGGACAGCTTCCGCCTGCTCGTCGACCCCCGCGATGTCGTGGGCCTCAAGGTGAACCCGGTCGGACCGCCGCTCATCAACACGAGACCGGAAGTCGCCGAAGCGGTCATCCGGTGGCTGGTGGACAACGGCATCCCGAAGTCCAACATCGTCATCTGGGACCGGTTCGACTACATGCTGAAGGACGCCGGCTACACGGCGGACCAGTTCCCGGCGGGCGTCACCATCGAAGGGCTGCAGACGATGGACGAGGAGGGGAGCCGCTGGCGGGACGCCTCCGGCAGACACGTGTCGGCGGCGAACTTCGACACCTCCGCGTACTACCTCGCGAAAGGGGTCGTGGGCAAGGGCGTTCGCGGGTACAAGGACGACGAGTTCTATCTCAACCAGCACGTCTTCGCCGGC
>PMKG01000145.1 GCA_003157675.1 Acidobacteriota bacterium | reverse complement strand
GGTGCGCATCTCGGTGATCCAGCCACCGTCGAGCAGGGCGATCGGCCGGCCGGTCTCGGCGTCGTTCATGATCACCGCGCCGTAGATGTACGGCAGCCCCTTTTCGTGGTTTCCCTCGTAGCCGGCCACCCACTTGATGCCGATCTTGTCCGAGCCGCCGAGGTAGGCCGGCATGGCGTGGATGAAGGCATCGGGCTGCGAATGCACCCCCGGCTTCGGCGGCATCTCCACCCGGCCCTCCCCTTTCTCCCGGAAGGCCGTCTCGAGCAGCCCGATGATCGTGGGAAGGTCCGGGCCGGCGGCGGCGACGTCGGCGGCCGACAGGTAGAGCAGGCGTGATGAAGTCATGGAACGTCTTCCTGCTATGGCGCGATGATGCGCAGGGCCGGAAAGTAACTGCGGTAGCGGCGCGCGTCGCGGGTCAGCAGAGTCATGCCCTCGGTGAGCGCGTGGGCTCCAATGTAGAAGTCCGGCAGCGGGGACCGTCGCTGACCGCCACGGCGCCGGAAGCGGACGAACGTCCGGCCGGCCAGGAAGGCGGCTTCCCACGGCAGCGCCCGGCGCTCGAAGTAACTGGCAGGAAGCGCCTCTTCGAGGTCTTCGATCCGGTCGAAGCGGGCGGCCACCTCGGCGTAGACCAGCGGATTGACGACGAGCGGCCCCGCGTCGGCCCGGGCGGCCAGCGTGGCGGCCGACCATTCCGCCCACGCGGGGTCCCCGGTGAGGATGTCCAGGATCACGTTGCTGTCGACCAGCGTGACCGCCACCTTACTCGCCCCTCGTCAGCGCGAGGATCTGGTCGGTCGTCATCCGCGGCCCCGGCGCGCGGCGGCCCGTCGCTCGCATCCCGGCCACCAGCGCCGCGCCGCGTCCCTGCTTCCCGGCCTTCCGAATCCTGACGCTTCGGCCCACGACGTCGAATTCCACTTCCGTGCCGGGCAGGAGCCCGAGGGCCTCCCGGATCTCGATCGGGATGGTGATCTGTCCCTTGCTCGTCAGCGTCATGTATTACTCCTACCGGTAAGAGTAATACCCGCGTCCTGCCTCAGTCAACGACACGCGCGTCTCCGCAGGCGCCGATCCCGAGCCAGAGGGCGGCGGCCAGGACGGCGAGCGCCGCAGCCACGTGGAGCGCGGGCTCCCAGCCGATCGACGCGGCCAGCATCGGCGTGAGCGTCGGCGAGAGCAGGCCGCCGATGTTGCAGCCGGTGTTCATGATGCCGCCGGCCGTTCCGCTCCGGCCGCCGGGCATCCGGGTCACGGTCGACCAGAACGGCCCCTCGACCGACAGGACGAGGGCGGTGGCCACGGCGAGCGACACGGCCGCGAGCACCGCGCTCGCGGTGTGGGCGCCGATCGAGATCAGGACGCCGGAACCGGCCATCCCCGTCATGGCCACCGCGCGCGGGCCCCAGACAGGGCCGAGGCGACCGGCGGCCAGGCGGTCTGCGACGAGGCCGCCGAGCGGGATCGACACGATCGACAGGACCCACGGCAGGCTGCTCATCCAGGCACCCTCGAGCAATCCGAAGTGCCGCTCCTGGACGAGGTAGAGGTAGAACCAGGTCACGAAAATGTAGCCGACGTACCCCTGCAGCGAGTAGCTCAGGGTGAGCAACGCAAAGCTGCGGCTGCGCAGCGACGAAGCGGGCTTGCCTCGCCGAAGCCCGGAGGGCGAAGGCGGGCGGGGAATCGTACGATCTTGCGAACTTGCGATCGTGCGATCTTGCGAACTTTCCGTCTTGCGAACTGACGCCCCGAGAGGCTCAGGGAACCAGCGCCACGCAACCGCGATCGCCAGCGCCGGCAGCGCCGAGGCGAGGAGCGAGGCGCGCCATCCCCACCGGACCATGACGGCCGACACGAGCGGCGGCGCGATGGCCGATCCGAGCCCCACCGACGCGATGACGATGCCGGTCGCGCGACCCTGAAAGGAGACCGGCACCCAGCGCGACACGCCTTGCGCCGCCGCCGGGTAGGTCGGCGCGGCAGCCGCGCCCATCAGGAACCGGAGCGCCATGAACCCGGTCAGCGCGGCCACCACGCTCGCGCCCCACCGGCCCCAGCCGGTTGCGGCCTGGAGCGCCGTCAGAGCCACCCAAGCCCAGGCCGCCAGGGACAGGACGCGCCGGGCGCCCCACCGGTCCGCCATGGCGCCGCCCGGCACCTGGAACAGCGCGTACCCAAGCAGGAACGCGCTGAACACCCGGCCCATCGCCACCTGGCTCAGGCCGAATTCCTTCATGAAGAGCGCGCCGGCAGTGGAGATGTTGACGCGGCAGATGTAGCCGGCCGTGGCCGTGGCGCTGAGCATCGCAACCAGCGGCCACGGCCGGCGAGTAGCGTTCATCATCGGACGCCTCGATGGGTGGGCGAGAGACGACACCGGCGCTCAGTGTACCCGGCTCCGGCAGCTTCGTGCGAAAATGCGGCCCATGGCGTCCGACTCTCGCTTCCTTCTCCTCCTCAACCGGTTCCGCGACCTGCCGCCCCTCACCCGTGAGGCGTGGGAAGGCGGCCTCGTCCGCCTCCCCAACTGGGTCGAGCACGGCCCGGACAAGACGGCCTTCCGCCCGTGGGGCGTCATCTGGGTGGGCCTCTCGACGGGCCGCGTCGCGATGAAGATCGAGCCCGGGCCGGAGATGCACGGCCCGGAGCTCGTGCTGGAATCGCTCGTCGAGTTCGCCAAGCAGGAACGGAAGGTGCTGGGAGGCCGCGCCGGCCGGCTCCTGGTGGCGGACGTGGCCGTGCGCGACTACTTGCAGCAGGCGATTGGAGATTCGCGCACGAGCGTGGAGCTGGTCCCGCGCCTCGACGCCGTTGAGGACGTCCTCCGTCACTACCTGGAGCACGTGGCACCGGATGAACCGCCGTCGGTGCTCGAAGGGCGCGGCGTCACCGTGGACGTGCTTCGCTCGTTCGCGGACGCGGCCGCGACGTTCTACCGCGCGGCGCCGTGGAAGTATCTCAGCGACGAGGACGTCATCCGCATCGACGCACCCAAGCCGCCGCGCGGCTACGCCTTCGCCGTCGTCCTCGGCAACGCCGGCCACACGTTTGGCCTCGGGTTCCACGCCTCGCGGGCAGCGCACGACGCCATGGGGGTGATGCCCGCGGGGGGCAGGGCCGTCGACGCCCGGTCGGTGATCTTCGATTCCGGTGACGGGATCCCGATCGCCGATCACGACGTCTGGGAGGAACACGGCCTGCCGCTTGCCGGCCCGCGCGCCTATCCCTTCGCCGCGCACTATGTCGCGCGCGGAGAGGCCGAGCGGCTGCCGCGCGAGGAATTGATCTTTCTCGAGGGCCTGATGCGCGTCCTGGCCGAGACGACCGAGGAGGAGATGGACTCGGGCGCGTGGTCCAGGGAGGTCGTGGCAGGCGGAGCGACGTTCAAGTTCAAGCTCGCCCTTCCCGACCTGCTCGAACCCGGCAAGCCGGGCGCGCGCGTCGGGCCGGATTCGTTCCGCCGGACCTCGGAGCGGATGCAGGCCGAGATCGGACGGTTCTTCGCGTCCCAGGAATTCTCATCGCTGGAGGATGCCAACGCGGCGATCGCCGAGCGTTTCGGCGGCCGGCCGATGGACGAGATCGAGTCGACGGCGTCGACTCCACTCGAGCGCGCCCAGGATCTCGCCTCCCAGGCCTACGACTGGACCGGCCGCAAGCGGGTCCAGCTGGCCCGGCAGGCGCTCGCGATCTCGCCCGACTGCGCCGAGGCGTACGTCCTGCTCGCCGAGCTAGCGCACAAGCCCGAGTTGGCGTTGGGGTTCTACGAGCAGGCGGTCGCGGCGGGGCGACGCGCGCTGGGCGAGTCGTTCGAGGGCCTCGTCGGCGAGTTCTGGGGCCACCTCGAGACCAGGCCGTATATGCGCGCCCGCTTCGAGTTGGCCGAAATGCTGGAGCATGTCGGGCGGGTTGGTGAGGCCATCGCTCACTACCAGGAACTGCTTCGGCTCAACCCGACCGACAACCAGGGAGTCCGCGACGTCCTGATCCCGCGCCTGATCCTCGAGGGACGCGACACTGAAGCGGCCGACGTGGTGGCTAGGTACCCGGACGACATCGGCGCGGCGCTCAGGTACTCGGCGGCGCTGCTGGCCTTCCGCGCTTCGGGCGACAGCCCGGACTCGCGCGACGTGCTGGCACGCGCCATGGCGACAAACCGTTTCGTCCCGGAGCGGCTGCTCGAGCCCGACGATGAGAAGGCGTCGTGGATCGAGCACTACGCGCCAGGTAGCGACGACGAGGCGGTCGTGTGCGCCAGCGAGATCGCCGCGGCGTGGCGGGCGACGGCGGGGGCGCTCGACTGGTTGCGCGCGCGGATGAAGGCCGGGCGGGCGGAGCGGAAGGGGAAGGCGAAGCCGGGGCGCCGACACGGGCGGCGCTAACGACCGCCGCTACTTCTCGAGGATCCAGATGGTGTCGTGGCCGCCCCGTAGCGGAGGAGGCGACCGGGGGAGCGCGATCAGCCGCCGCTGATCATGTGGATGACCTGGACGTCGGCCCCATCGGGCACGGCGGCGGTGTCGTACATGCCGCGGCGCACCGGCTCGCCGTTCACCTGCACGGCGATCATCCGGAAGATGAAGTTGCGGATCTTCAGGATCTCGGCGACGGTCAGGCCGTCGTGCCAGACCAGCGGGACACCGTTTACGTTGATCATGTGCCCATTCCGCGACAGGCGGGAGGCGGCCAGGCGGAAGGCGGAAGGCGGAGGG
>PMKG01000235.1 GCA_003157675.1 Acidobacteriota bacterium | reverse complement strand
CGTGATCACCCCGCCTCTTGTCGCCAACACCGTGACCATCACGGCCGGCCCCGGTCCATCGACGGTGAGTCCATACCTGAACGGCGCGTTCGTCAGCGTGACGATCTGCGTCCCCGGCAGCACCACGCAGTGCACGACGGTCCCGAATGTGCTGCTCGATACGGGTGCGACAGGGCTTCGCGTACTGTCCTCGGCGCTCGGCAGTCTGCCGTTGTCGAACTCGACGTCCGCCGGCGCCACCATCGCGAGCTGCATCCAGTACGTCGACCTGAGTTACAACTGGGGTCCCGTCGCCCTGGCCGACGTCAGGATGGCCGGCGAGGTGGCCGCGTCGTTGCCGATCCAGATCATCGCTGACCCCGCCTCGACGTTTCCGGCCGCGCCATCCAGCTGCGCCAACGGTGGAACGGCCGGCAACACCGTGGACACGCTGTCGGCCAACGGCATGCTCGGCGTGAGTTCGTACACCTACGACTGCGACTCTGCCTGTGCGCCCGGAACGACGTCGAACGCCGGCCTCTACTACTCGTGTTCGGGCGCGGCGTGCCACGTGACCACCGTGTCTTTGGCCAACCAGGTCCAGAACCCCGTGGCCCGGTTCGCCTCCGACAACAACGGCTTCTCGGTGACCTTGCCGGCCCTGCCGGACGCCGGGGTGCCGGCCACGATGGGAACGCTCACTTTCGGCATCGGGACCCAGAGCGACAACGCGCTCGGCAGCGCCGTGGTCCAGACGCCGGACGCTTACGGCAACTTCACCACCATGTACAACGGCGCCTCCTATTCGTCGAGCTTCATCGACTCCGGCTCGAACGCCGTGTTCTTCCTCGATTCGGCCACGACCGGCCTTACGGCCTGTAGATACTCGACGGGCTTCTACTGTCCGCTTACCACGCAGTCCCTGACTGCGACCAATACCGGCGTGAACAACCACTCGGTTTCCGTGAATTTCAAGGTCGCGAACCTGGACTCACTCCCGCTGGCCAACTGGGTCTTCGACGATGTCGCAGGGAGCTCGTCGGGCGGCGGTTCCCAGGGCGGCCTTCCGAGCCTGTACTTCGATTGGGGGGTGCCGTTCTTCTTCGGCCGCACGGTGTTCGTCGCCATCGAAGGCCGAAGCACGTCGGGAGGGTTCGGCCCTTATTGGGCGTACTGACCGGCGAGTGGATACGATTCTGGCAACCCTGAGGGGTCGCCCTACAAAAGGTGACGCGCGACGGCACGCCGTCCTCAGGCTTCGGGCTACGGGCCTGGTCACGCGTGACTCACAAGCTACCAGCCACTGGCCACTACACAGCAGTGCGGTTCCCCTCGTCCCTACCTTCTCAGCGGTCCGGTTTGATGCTAGACTAGTTGTTTCCCGCTGCCGGGGAACACACGGCAGGGGTATGCGCGGCCGGGCCGCAGCAACAGGAGACACAGGCGTGTACGCGATTGTTCAGTGTGGCGGCCACCAGGTGAAGATGGTCCCGGGCGAGACGCTCGTTGTCGACAAGATCGGCAGCGACAAGGGCGCCGAGGTCAGCTTCGACCAGGTGCTGATGGTCGAGAAGGACGGCGGCGAGGTGATGGCCGGCGCGCCCTTCCTCGCGGGCACTCGGGTCGTGGCCGTCGTCGACGGCGCGGCGCGCGGCCCGAAGATCCGGGTGTTCAAGAAGAAGCGGCGCAAGGGGATGCGGCGGACCAAGGGTCATCGCAGCACCTACACGCGCCTCACCGTGAAGGAAATCGTCCTCTAGGCCGGGGCGGCCGATCGAGGGACGGGCAGGTTTTCATGGCACACAAGAAGGGACAGGGCAGCTCGCGCAACGGCCGCGACTCCAACTCGCAGCGGCTCGGCGTGAAGCGGTTCGACGGGAACATCGTCACCGGCGGGTCGATCCTCGTGAGGCAGCACGGCCGGCGCTTCAACGCGGGCCTGAACGTCGGCCTCGCCAAGGACGATTCGCTATTTGCGAAGATCACCGGGCGCGTGCGCTTCGAAGACCACGGCGCGCACGGCCGCAGGATCAGCGTCCTGCCGGTCGACTAGGGCGTAGCCACTGAATGTTCGTTGACGAGGTGGACATCCGGGTTTCCGCCGGCGACGGCGGTCGCGGATGCGTCAGCTTCCGCCGGGAGAAGTTCATTCCCCGCGGAGGCCCGGACGGCGGTGATGGCGGCCACGGGGGCTCGGTCTTCCTGGTCGCCAACCTTCACCTCAACACGCTCATCAATTTCCGCTTCCACCCCGAATTCCACGCCCGCCGCGGCGGCCACGGCGAGGGCTCCAACCGCCACGGCAGAAGCGGCGGCGATCTCGAGCTCGGCGTGCCGGTCGGCACCGTCGTCTACCGTCTCGATCCCGAGAGCGGACGGCACGAGCAGGTCGTCGACCTCACGACGGAGGGACAGCGCGCCCTCGTCGCGCAGGGCGGCCGGGGCGGTCGCGGCAACGCGCAGTTCGCCACCTCCACCAACCGGGCGCCCCGGCGATCGGAGCCGGGCTATCCGGGCGAGGCCTGGGCGCTGCGCCTCCAGCTCAAGCTGCTCGCCGACGTCGGCCTGGTCGGCTATCCGAACGCCGGCAAGTCCACGCTGATCTCGCGGGTGTCGGCCGCGAAACCGAAGATCGCCGACTACCCGTTCACCACGCTCACGCCCCACCTCGGCGTCGTCAGTCTCAGCGACGACCGCAGCTTCGTCGTGGCCGACGTGCCGGGCCTCATCGAGGGCGCGCACCGGGGCCAGGGACTCGGCCACCAGTTCCTCCGGCACATCGAACGCACCAAGGTCCTCGCCTACGTCATCGACGTGTCTTCGGCCTCGGGGCGCGAACCGGCGGACGACCTCGCGGTCATCCGGCGCGAGCTGGAGCTGTTCCGCGCCGACCTGCTTCAGCGCCCGCAAGTCGTCGCCGCGAACAAGATCGACGCCATCGACGACGAGGAGCGGCTGACCCGGCTCAAGGCGAAGGCCGCCGAGTGGCGACTCCCGGTGTACACGATTTCAGCCGTGACCGGCCAGGGCGTCCCGGCGCTGCTCGAAGCATGGTGGCGCGGGATGACCGGCCGCCACGACGAGGGAACCGAGCCGTGACGTCCACGGCCGGGCGCGTCGGCCTCCTGGGCGGCACGTTCGATCCCGTGCACCAGGGCCACATGGCGGCGGCCGAGGCCGCGCGTCGCGCGCTCTCGCTCGACCGCGTGCTCTTCGTCCCGTCGCACCAGCCGCCGCACCGGCCGGCGGAGCCGCGCGCGTCGGCGTTCCACCGGTTCGCAATGGTCTCGCTCGCGGTGGCCTCGCGCGACGAGTTCGCGGCCTCGGACCTGGAGCTTCGACGGCCGGGGCCCTCGTACACGGCCGACACGTTGCGGGAATTGCACGCCTCCGGCGTCGACCCGCGGCAGATTTTTTTCATCATCGGCACCGATGCCTTTGCGGAAATTGCCAGCTGGCGCGACTACCCCGCCCTGCTCGATCTCGCCCACTTCGTCGTCATCGCGAGGCCGGGTCAGTCGTTCGACCTGCTGTGCGACCGCCTGCCGGCGCTCGTGCCGCGGATGAGATCGGCCGGAGACGTGCGGGCCGTTCCGCCGGGCGGTGGATCCTGTGCGATTTTCCTCGTGAACGCGGCGACGCCCGACGTGTCGTCGACCGAGATCCGCGAGCGCGCCTCCCGGCGCCTGTCGCTCGCCGGGCTGGTGGCCCCCGACGTCGAGCGGCACATCCGCAAGCACGGCCTGTATGGTTCGTGACCCCGGTTCCCAGGAAGCACCTTTGCATGAACAACGCTGACACCCGGACCGACGCGTCGAAGAAGACCGGCCTCCCGGACGCGGTGGCACGCGCGATCGAGGCCGCCCGCGACAAGAAGGCGCTCGACATGGTCGTCCTGGACCTGCGGCACCTCTCGAGCTTCACCGACTTCTTCGTCATCTGTTCCGGGCAGAACGTCCGCCAGGTGCAGGCGATTGCCGACGCGGTGGATGAGGCGCTCCGGAAGGCGCAGGTGAGGCCGGCGCACGTCGAGGGATTCAAGCGCGCCGACTGGGTCCTGCTCGACTGCTTCGACTTCGTCGTGCACGTGTTCAGCACCGAGCGGCGGGCGTTTTACGCGCTCGAAAAGCTCTGGGGCAGCGCCGAACGCGTCGCGCTGCCCGAGCCAGCCCCGCCGCCGCGCAAGCGCGACTGAGCGACTGCGAGGCCGAGGACGGCTGCGAGCCGCTCGAGCGGGGAGGACGCCTCCCGATGGTTCGCCGGCTCGCCGATGGGCTGCTCGCCGTGCTGCTCGCGCCGCGCTGTCTCGCCTGCGGCACGCCGCTCGACTCTCCGCTGGACGGCCCCGTCTGCCCCGACTGCTGGCGCACCGTCGTCCCCATCCCTCCGCCCCTGTGCGCCGTCTGCGGCGACGGGCTTCCCACCTGGCGCATGCTCGACCCCGCCGCGTGCCACTGCGCCCGGTGCCGGCTGCAGCCTCCCGCCGTCGCGTGCGCGCGGGCTGCCGGCGCGTACGAGGGGGTGCTGCGGCAGGTGATCCACGGGCTCAAGTACGAGGGGCGCCGGACGCTGGCGGCGACGCTCGGGGCGATGATGCGGGCGCGGGGAGCGGAGGTGCTGCGGGGCGCCGACGTTGCCGTGCCGGTGCCGCTACACTGGCGGCGGCAGCACGCGCGCGGGTTCAACCAGGCGGAGGACCTGGCGCGGCATCTCGGCCTGCCAGTCGTCAGGGCGCTGTGCCGCGTGCGCGCGACGTCGCCCCAATCGGGCCTGAGCGCGGCGGACCGTCGCCGCAACTTGCGCGGCGCGTTCGCCCCGCCGCGCCGGCGGTGGCTCGGCCGCCGGCAGCACGATCCCGCGATCCGCGGCGCCTGCGTGGTGATTGTCGACGATGTGAGCACGACGGGGGCGACGCTGGAGGCGTGCGCGACGCTGCTTCGCGACGGGGGGGCGCGCGAGGTGCGCGCGGTTACGGCAGCCCGAGCGCTTTCGAGACGGCGGTGACGATGTCGGCGGCCACCTCCACTTTCCCGCGCTCGCCGTCGATGGCCACCCAGCCCGGGACGGCAGCCTGGCGGCGGTAGCTGACCCGCACGCGCTCGAGCATGGCCAGGTCCTGCTCGAAGCGATCGCGGTTGACCCGCTTGCGCGCCACCGCGGTCGCCGGAGCGATGTCGATCATCACCGTCAACGAAGGCTGCGGCAGGTACTTCTGGGCCTCGAACAGCCAGGCGGGATCGAGTCCCTGCGCCTCGCCGTAGGCCACGCTCGACGCGAGGTAGCGGTCGGCCACGACGATCCGCCCCTCGGCCAGTGCCTGGAGGATCGCGGGCTTCCACTCGTAGCGGTTCGCGATCATCAGCATCTGGATGACGTCGGGGCCGTACTCCCGCTCGCCGTGCAGCGCGCGGTGCAGCTCGGTGCCGATCGGCGTCGCGTAGTCGGGAAACGACACGACCCCCGCCTGCCGGCCAACCGCCGTGAGACGGGCCGCGAGCATCCGCGCCTGCGTCTCCTTCCCGCTCTGGTCGAGGCCTTCGATGGCGATCAGGACACCGGGCATATCACACGACTCTCGGCTTTGGGCTTTCGGCTCTCGGCGGTGTCCGGCTTCAGGCTCCGGCCTTGAGCCGCCGTAAGGCGCAGAGCGTAAGCCGATTCAGGTCTCGAGCCCTACCATTTCGTCCACCGTCTGGCGCCGCCTGACGATCTCCCACTTCCCGTCGTCGACCATCACCTCGCACGGCAGCGGCCGCCGGTTGTAGTTGGAGGCCATCGTCGAACCGTACGCGCCCGTGTCGTGCACGGCGACCAGGTCCCCGACCTCGAGCGGCGGCAGTTTCCGATTCCGGCCCACGACGTCGCTGCTCTCGCACAGCGGCCCGACGACCTCGGTGGCGCGCCCGGCGCCGGGCCTCGGCTGCACCGCGTCGATCCGGTGGTACGCCCCGTAGAGGGCCGGCCGGAGGAGTTCGGTCATCCCGGCGTCGAGGACCACGAACGGCCGGGAATCGAAATACTGCTTCACGTCGATGACGCGGGCCAGCAGCACGGCCGACGGAGCGACGATCGCCCGGCCGGGCTCGAGCACGAGCATGAGGCCCGTTGGGCCGATGACCGGTAGCACCGCCGCGGCATAGTCGTCCGGGGTCGGCACGGCCGTCCCGTCGTACGACACGCCGAGGCCGCCGCCGAGATCGACGTGCTCGAGCGCGATGCCGTCCTCGGAGAGCTGCCGGACGACCTCGACGATCGCCTCGGCGGTCTGCCGGAGCGGGGCGAGGTCGGTGATCTGCGACCCGATGTGCACGTGGACGCCGACCGGCCGCAAGCCCGGCATGCCGACCATCCTCCGGTAGTGCTCCCGCGCGAGATCGATCGGCACGCCGAACTTGTTGATGCGCCGGCCGGTCGAGATGTGCGGATGCGCCCCGGCCTCGATGTCCGGGTTCACGCGGAGCGCCACGGGGGCCCGCACGCCCCGGGCGCGGGCGATGGCGTCGATCCGCTCGAGCTCGCCGAGCGACTCGGCGTTGATCGTCTTGAGCCCCAGCGACACCGCCCGCTCCAGCTCCCCGGACGTCTTCCCCACGCCGGTGAATACGAGCTGGCCGGGCGCGAACCCCGCGCGCATCGCCACCTCGAGCTCGCCGCCCGAATTCGCGTCGGCCGAACTCCCCAGCCCCCGCAGCAGCCTCAACACGGCCAGCGTGGAGTTGGCTTTGAGCGCATAATGGAGGGCGTGGGGGACGCCGGCGAACGCGGCGTCGAACCGCCGCCACGCCGCGCGAATCGACGACGCGCTGTAGACGAACGTCGGCGTGCCGGCGCGCTCGGCAATCTCGGCGAGCGGGATTCCGTCGCACGCGAGACCGGATGCGGGGTCGGCGACAAAGGCGTCAGTAACCACGAAGGAGGATCTTATCCGACTGCCCGCCGTTTGACATGCCGAAAAACGCTTTGTTATCATCCCGCTTCCCGCCGATGATCTCGACTTCATGACCGCCGATCTCACGACCCAGCAACCGCCCGGCATCGACACGCTCATCGAGCAGTGCCTCGCCGGCAACCAGGCGGCGTGGGAGCAGATCGTCCGGCTGCACTGGCGCAAGGTCTTCAACGTCGCCTACAAGTTCGTGGGGTCGCACGAGCAGGCCGAGGACCTGGCGCAGGAAATCTTCCTGAAGATCTTCCGGTCGCTCGACACGTTCGACCGCAGGGCGAACTTCCAGACCTGGCTCATCAGCGTGAGCCGGAACCTCTGCATCGACCATTACCGAAGCGTGCGGAAGGAGCGGCAGACGATCGACCGCGACGTCGCGGCCGACGATCTGTCCCCGGCCTCCGCCACGACCAGCCCGCTCGCGGAGCTCGAGAACCGGGACCTCGCCGGCCTGCTCCGGCGGGCGTTGCACACGCTGCCGCAATCGCTCCGTATCGCGGTGCTGCTCCGCGACCTGCAGGAGTTGTCCTATCTCGAGATCGCCGAGCGGCTGAATCTGCCCGAAGGGACCGTCAAGTCGCGCATCAACCGGGGTCGGCGCGAGCTGGCCCGGCAGATCCTGCGGCTTCGCGAGGAAGCAGGCCACGGGCGGGCCGGGACGCCGCGGCCGTCCAGAAGCCGGATCGGAGTATCCGAATGAACCTGACGATTTCGCACACCGGGGACGTGTCCCTGGTCCACGTCGGCGAGGCGCGGCTGATGTACCCGCTCCTCTCGGAGTTCGCCGGATCGGTCGCCGGCCTGCTCGCCGCGGGCGAGAAGAAGGTGGTGATCGACCTCGGCGGCGTCAACTACGTCGACAGCGCCAGCATCGGGTGCCTGATGGATCTCTACCGGCAGGCGACCGCCGCGGGCGGCATGCTCAAGCTGGCGGGCGTCCAGAAGCGTGTCGAGACGATGCTGACGATGACCGGCGCCCAGAATTTCCTGGAGATCCATCCCGACCAGGCCAGCGCGGTTCGGAGCTTCGGGGGCTAGCGATGCGCACCATCACCACGACGACCGGCGTCGACATCGCCCTCGACGGTGACCTGCTGGCCATCATCGAGACGCTGTTCCACGAAGTCACCGCCAAGCGCCAGTTCGACCGGTCCTACGAGGACATCATGGCGGAGATCCGCCACCTCATCGAGCAGATGACCGCCGACGAACTGCGCGACTACCTGGCCGAGAGCCTGTTCCACAACACGGTCAGGTTCGAGAACGACCGGCTCGCGAGTTACGTGGAAAAGCTGGCGTCGAAGTCGAAGGGGAAAGCCCTGCGGTAGGCACGACGACGGCCCGGGCGGCCTAGCGTCCCGTCGAGACCGCGGCGCCGACCGGCGAGTCGGCGGCGGCGGGCAGTTCCGGCGCGTCCGGCTGCTCGACGATCTCCCACGCGTCACGCTCCTCGAGCACCTTCAACGCCAGCGCCGTGTGCAGGTCGTGACCGCCGCGGTGCACCACCAGGTGGCCGACGACCGGCATCCCGAGCAGCGCCAGGTCCCCGATCGCATCGAGCATCTTGTGGCGGACGAACTCGTCCTCGAACCGGAGCGGGTGATTGAGGATCTCCGCCTCGCCGACGACTCCCGCGTTCGCGAGCGATCCGCCGACCGCGTATCCCTGCTGCCGCAGTTGCTCGATTTCCTTCAGGAACGTGAAGGTCCGGGCCGGCGCGATCTCGTCGACAAACGTCGCCTCGTCCAGCATGAACGTGCGCTCCTGGTGGCGCAGCAGTGGGTGAGCGAAGCTGATCGAGTAGCTGATCCGGAACCGGTCGCTCGGGTTGAGCGCGATCTGCTTGCCGTCGCGCGCGAGCTCGACCGGACGGGTGATACGAAGACACAATCGCGGCACCGGCTGGCGCCGGACGCCGGCCGCGCGAATCAGCTCCACGAACGGCACGGCGCTGCCGTCCATGATCGGCACCTCGGCGTGATCGAGCCCGACGGTGACGTTGTCGATCCCGAGGCTGACGAGCGCGGCGAGCACGTGCTCGACGGTTTCGACCGTGTGGCCGTTCTGCGCCAGCACGGTCGCGTAGTGGGCGCTGGCCACGTGGGCAACGCGGGCCTCGATTTCCACGTTCCCGACGTCGGTCCGCACGAACCTGATGCCGGACCCGGCCGGCGCGGGACGGAGCGTCAGCGTCACGGAGTGTCCCGAGTGCAGGCCGATGCCCGCGCAGGACACCTGACGTCGAACGGTCCGTTGTGATTCCATGACGGTCCCAGCCAGCACACGCCCGAGCGGGTCGCCCACGGTCACCGGCCCGCGACGTCCCGCACCACACCCACAGTGTAGCCGGTTCGAGACCGTCCGTCAGCCGTAAAGCCGCCCGGCGAGCCGCTGGGCGAACGGCACCACCCGCCGGCCGAACGCCTCGGCGAGCACCCGGCCGGTCGGGGACCGTGACGACCGCGCCACCTCTTCCGGCGTTCCGGACGCGACCAGCCGGCCGCCGGCCTCGCCCCCTTCCGGCCCGAGGTCGATGAT
>PMKG01000261.1 GCA_003157675.1 Acidobacteriota bacterium | reverse complement strand
TCGACGTCGTGGTACTTGCCGTCGGTCAGCGTCACCCGGAAGTCGACCACGGGATAGCCGGCGAGATACCCCCGCATCCGCGTGTCCTGGATCCCCTTCTCGACCGCGGGCCGGAACGTCTGCGGGATGGCGCCGCCGAAGATGTCGTCCACGAATTCGAAATCGGACCCGCGCGGCAGCGGCTCCATCCGGATGGAGCAGTCGCCGAACTGGCCGTGGCCGCCCGTCTGCTTCTTGTGCCGGCCGTGGGCGTCGGTCGCCGCCGTGATCGTCTCCCGATACGGGATCTTCGGCGGCTTGAGGTTCACTTCGACGCCGAACCGCCGCTTGAGCTTGGCGACGGTGACCTCGATGTGGAGCTGGCCCTGGCCCGAGAGCAGCAGTTCCTTGGTCTGGGTATCGCGGCTCGACCGGATCGTCGGGTCCTCTTCCTGCAGGCGCTGGAGCGACGAGCTGATCTTGTCCTCGTCACCGCGGCTCTTCGGCTCGATGGCGTAGGAGAGCACCGGCTCGGGGAACGTCATCGGCGTGAACGCGACGCCGCCCTTGTCGGTCAGCGTGTCGTTGGTCACCGTTTCCTTCAGCTTGGCGACCGCGCCCATGTCCCCGGCCTTGATCTCGGGCACGTCGGTCGGCGTCTTCCCCTGGAGCAGCGTGAGGTGGCCCAGGCGCTCCGGCGTCTCCTTGGTCAGGTTGTAGACGGTCGTGTCGGCCTTGAGCGATCCGCTCATCACGCGGAACATGCTGATCCGGCCGGCGAACGGGTCCGCCACCGTCTTCCACACGAAGGCCGCGTACGGCCCGCCGTCAGCGGCCAGCACCTCGACGGCCTGGCCGCCCTTGGTGCCCGTCACCGGGCGCTCGGAGGGCGCCGGCACGTACGCGATGAATGCGTCGAGCAGCGGCTGGATGCCGACGTTGAGCATCGAGGACGTGCAGAAGAGCGGGAACACCTTGCGGCCGAGCACCGCCTTCCTCAGGCCGCCCTCCAGTTCCTCCTGCGTCAGCGTGCCCGCCTCGAAGAACCTCTCCATCAGTGAGTCGTCGGCCTCGGCCACCATCTCGATGAGGGCGTCGCGCGCCGCCTTGGCGTCGCCGGCCATCGCGGCGGGCACCGCCTCTTCCTTCATCTTGCCGCTGCCGTCGGTCTCGAAGACATAGGCCTTCATCCCGACCAGGTCCACCACGCCGCGGAACGCCTTCTCCTCGCCGATCGGCATCTGGACCGGAATCACGAAACGCCCGAACGCGGTGGTCAGCGATTCCAGCGTGCGGCTGAGGCTCGCGCGCTCGCGGTCCAGCCGGTTCACCACCACCAGCCGCGGCAGGCCGTACTGCTCCGCCGCGTCCCACACCTTTTCGGTCTGCACCTCGACGCCGGACACGGCGTCGACGACGACCGCGGCCGCGTCGGACACGCGCATCGCGGCCAGCGAGTCGCTCAGGAAGTTGCCAAACCCCGGCGTGTCGACCAGGTTGATCTTGTGCTTGTCCCATTCGGCGAAGGCGAGACTGGCGCCGAGGGTGTGCTTGCGGGCGACTTCCTCCTCGTCGAAGTCGGTCACCGTCGTCCCGTCGTCCACCCTGCCGAACCGGTTGACCATCCCCGCGTCGAAGAGAATGGCGGCGGTGAGCTGCGTCTTGCCTGCGCCGGAATGGCCGGCGATGGTGACGTTCCTGATGCTGGCGGCGTCGTAGACCTTCATAGACGGCAATCCTCCTGCCCGGCGCGCCTCAGCGCGCTGCCCCGGGGGTGGTTCATGGCTCGTGCGGGACACGGGGACACGACCGCCCCGGGCCTGGGGGGCACAAACGCTAATCATATCAGCGGCAAGACAGGGAATGAAGCAGAAGGCTCAGGGCTTAGGGCTCAGGCCGGAATCACGCGACCTCTTGTGCTTGAGCCCTGAGCCTTGAGCCCTCTACTCGTATCGCAGCGCTTCAATCGGGTCGAGCCGCGACGCCCTGAAGGCGGGGAAGAGGCCGAAGAAGATGCCGACGCCCCCGGAGAAGACAAACCCGATGGCGAACGACCACCAGGGCATCGAGACGGGGAGCGGCGTGAACGCGCGCACGCCCAGCCCGACGCCGGCGCCGATCAGGCAGCCGAGGATGCCGCCCACCGACGTGAGCACGACCGCCTCGAGCAGGAACTGCCAGAGGATCTCGCGCCGCCGGGCGCCGAGCGCTTTGCGCACGCCGATCTCGCGCGTCCGCTCGGTCACTGAGATCATCATGATCGCCATGACGCCGATGCCGCCGACCATCAGGGCGATCGACGAGATGACGACCAGCGCCAGGTAGATCGCGCCGGTCGCCTCGTCGAAGAACTTCATCGCCATGTCCTGCGTGGAGACGTCGAAGTCGCTGGCCTGGTTCAGCTTCAGCCGGTGCCGGATCCGCAGCGTCGTCTCGACGTCGCGCATCGCGACATCGCGGGACACGCCTTCGCGGGGCACCGCGAAGATCTGGACCGACCGTCCCACACGCCGGTTGTCCCCGCGCGATACCGCGCCGAACGTCCTGGCGAAGCTGCTATGGGGAATGATCGCGAGGGCGTCCACGTTGGTCAGAGCGCCCACCGACGGCCGCGGGGCCGCGACGCCGATCACCGTGTACTCCGTGTTGCCGATGCGGACGATCTTCCCCAGCGGGTCGGTGCCCAGGAAGAACGCCTTGTAGGGGTCCTGGCCGAGGACGACCACGTTGCGGCCGTGCCGGACCTCGTTCTCGGTGAACGACCGCCCCTGCTCGATCTTCACGAAGTTCACGTCGATGTAATCCGCGGTCGCGCCGAGAATGGCGATCGACTGCGTGCGCTCGTTCCGGTAGAAGATCCGCTGCTGGCCCTGGACCATCGCGGCCACCGACTGCAACGACGGGTTGACCTCCTTGAGGACGGCCGCGTCCTCAATCGTCAGGTTGGGCCGGGCCATCAGGATCTTGCGGTCGATGCCCGACCCGGCGCTCAGGAACCCGACGCGCTGAATGATGATCGTGCTCGGCCCCAGCTCGCGGATCATGTCGCGGAAGGAGTTGTCGAACCCTCGGATGATCGAGCTCATCCCGACGATCGCGGTGATGCCGATGACGACGCCGAGGACGGTGAGCGCCGAGCGCAGCTTGTTCGCCCGGATCGTCCCCAGGGCCATCCCCACCGTGTCGGTGATCAGCGCGACGCGAACCATTATTCCCGCCTCAACGCTTCAATCGGGTCGAGCCGCGCCGCCTTGATCGACGGATACAGCCCGAAGAACAGCCCCACCACCGCGGTCATCCCGATGCCCATCGCCACTGAGTAGACGTGCACCGAGGCGGGCATCGGCGTCAGCTTGGTCACCGCCCACGCGGCGCTGAACCCGAGCATCGTTCCCACGATGCCGCCCATCGTCGACAGGGCGACCGACTCGATGAGGAACTGCCAGATGATGTCCCTGCGCTTGGCGCCGAGCGCCTTCCGGAGGCCGATCTCGGCCGTCCGCTCGCTGACCACCATCAGCATGATGTTCATGATGACGAT
>PMKG01000264.1 GCA_003157675.1 Acidobacteriota bacterium | reverse complement strand
CACGGGGCGCTCTACAACATGGCCGTCACCGGCGGCCCCCTCGGTCGCGCCATCGGAGAGGCGGTCCTCGAGTGCGATCCCTCGTTGATCCTCGTCGCGCTGGCCGGCTCGACGTGGGCGGATGAGGCCGAGCGGATGGGACTTCGCGTGGCGCGCGAGGCGTTTGCCGACCGGGCGCTCATGCCCGACGGCACGCTCGTGCCGCGGTCGAGGCCCGGCGCCGTGATTCACGACCTGCAGCAGGTGATCGAGCGCAGCGTCCGCCTGGTGACGGAGAAGACCGTGGTGGCCATCTCGGGCGAGGTCGTGCACGTCGAGGCCGACACGCTCTGCCTGCACGGCGATACGCCGGGCGCGGTCGCCCTGGCCTCGGCTCTCAGATCGGCGCTCGAAGCCGCGGGGGTCGTTCTCGCCCCGCTCGGGGCGGAGGGCCTGGGCTGATGTCCGAGGCGCCGCGCTACCTCGTGGCCGGCGACGCCGCGCTCGTCGTCGAGTTCGGCGACCGGATCGATCCGGCCGTCAACCGCCGCGTCCGCGAGTTGTGTGTGGCGCTTGACCGCGCGCGGCCGGACGGCGTGCGCGACCTGGTCCCCAGCTACCGCTCGCTACTCGTCAACTACGACCCGCGCGTGACGACGTTCGACGCGTTGCGCGAGCGGTTGGCCGACATCGGGAAGGGACTCTTCGCCACGCTGTCGCCGCCACCCCGTGTGGTCGAGATCCCGACATCGTACGGCGGCGATTACGGTCCGGACCTGCCGTTCGTCGCCGAGCACGCAGGGCTCACGGCCGACGAGGTGGTGGCGATCCACTCGGGCGCGAGCTACCTCGTCTACATGATGGGCTTCAGTCCGGGCTTCACGTACCTCGGCGGCATGTCGGAGCGAATCGCGGCGCCGCGCCTCAAGACGCCGCGGACGGCCATCCCGGCCGGTTCGGTCGGCATCGCGCAACAGCAGACCGGCATCTACCCAGTGGAGAGCCCGGGCGGCTGGCAGCTCATCGGCCGCACGCCGGTCAGGCTCTTCGACCCGTCGCGAGAGCCGCCGGTCGTCGTCGAGGCCGGCGACTACATCAGGTTCGTGCCGGTCTCCCGCGGCGAGTATCAGCGCATCCAGGACGGCCTGAACGCCGGCACATGGACGCTCTCGGTCAGGGAGCTGACCACGTGAACGCCGTCGAGGTGATCGACGGCGGGATGCTGACGACCGTCCAGGACCTCGGTCGCTACGGCTACCAGCGCTACGGCGTGCCGACCTCCGGGGCGCTCGACGTGTTCTCGCTGCGCGTCGCCAACCGCCTCGTCGGCAACCCGGACGCCGCAGCCGGCCTCGAGGTGACGCTCATCGGCCCCCGCCTGAAGTTCCTGGTGCCGGCCTCGATCGCGCTGGCCGGCGCCGACCTTGGCGCGCGCCTGGACGGGCAGCCGCTGCCGCGTTGGCAGTCGGCGCTCGTCGACGCCGGGGCGACGCTCTCGTTCGGCGACTCTCTGGACGGCATGCGCGCCTATCTTGCCGTCGCCGGCGGAATCGATGTCCCTGTCGTGCTGGGCAGCCGTTCGACCTATACCCGATCGAAGCTGGGCGGCGTGGAGGGCCGGCCGCTCAAGGCGGGCGACGTCCTCCAGATCCTGGGAGAGCGCCCGGTGCTGCTCGGCGGCGCGCGGCGAATGCCAGAGTCGATCCGGCCGGAATACGGGCACTCGCACACAGTGCGGGTGGTGCTCGGGCCGCAGGAGGATCGGTTCTCTGCCAGCGGCATCGAGACGTTCGTGTCGTCGACCTACACGGTGGCCCCGCAGTCGGACCGCATGGGCTATCGGCTGACCGGGCCAACGATCGAACATCTTCGCGGCCCCGACATCGTGTCGGACGGCACGCCGTTCGGGGCTGTCCAGGTGGCCGGCGACGGCGTGCCGATCGTTCTGCTCGCCGATCGGGGTACGGCGGGCGGATACACGAAGATCGCCACCGCGATCGGTCCGGACCTGCCGCGCCTCGCGCAGGCGCTGCCCGGCGACACGGTGAGATTCGTGCGCGTCGACCTCGAGGCTGCCTACGAGGCCGTTCGCGAGCAGGAGCGGCAGATCGAGTCGATCGCGGCGGCGGGCCCGNNGCGGCGGCGGTGGCGGCAGTAGCGGCGCGTACGCACCGCAGATAGACGGGACATCGGGCGATTTGGCGATCGTGTGATCTTGCGATCTTCCAATCGCAGGCCCCTACTTCGCCCGATCGCAAGATTGCCGCTTGTTACCCCGCGGGTTTCGGCCTTAGGATCGGGCCTTTCCGCAGAACCGACGGCTCGCTCGTAGGTCGAGAGGAACAAGGTGCGCCTTCACGAGTGCTTCATCAGGACGGCGAAGCGGTACGAGAAGAAGGTCGCGATCGTCGACCGCGCGACCGGCCAGCGCGTCACCTACAAGGACGCGCTCATCAGGGCGCTGATCCTCGCCGACAAGCTGAAGAGGACCGACGAGGGGTTCGTCGGCATCATGGTGCCGACCAGCGCAGGCTGCATCTACGCGATCCTGGCGGTCCTCATCAGCGGCCGCACGCCGGTGATGATCAACTACTCCACCGGGGCCGCCGAGAACTGCCGTGAGGCCCAGCGCCGCCTCGCGTTCCGCACGATCCTGACGTCGCGCGCGCTACTCGAACGGACCAAGTGCCCGGTCGTCGACGGCATGATCTGCCTCGAGGACATGGCGCGCAGCGCCTCGGCGTTCGACAAGATCCGCGGGGCCTTTCGCGCCGCGGCGTCGGCCGACCGGCTCATCGACCGCCTGCCGCGGGGCGACGACGACCAGAACGCCGTCGTCCTGTTCACGAGCGGAAGCGAGAGAGACCCGAAGGCCGTGCCGCTGACGCACGGCAACATCTTCTCGAACCTCGAGGCCTTCGGGCAGATCCTCGACTTCGGGCCGCAGGACATCCTGCTCGCCAACCTCCCCCTGTTCCACGTCTTCGGCCTGACGGTGGACTGCTGGCTCCCGCTCGAGCGAGGGATGACGATCGTCACCTATCCGAACCCGCTCGAGTTCCGGTCGATCTGCGCCGCCGTCCGTGAGGAAGGCGTGACGGTGATGGTCGGCACGCCGGCCTTCCTGCACGGCTACCTGCAGAAGTCCGAGCCCGACGACTTCAAGTCGGTCCGCCTGATGATCACCGGCGCGGACAAGTGCCCCGAATCGCTGCGCCGCGGCTGGTGGGACCGGCACCACATCATCCTCTACGAGGGCTACGGCACGACCGAGACGAGCCCGGTGGTGTCGGTCAACACGCCGCAGCACAACCGCCCCGGCTCGGTGGGCCAGGCGCTGCCGAACGTGGAGGTCCGACTCGAACACTACGACACGGGCGAGCAGTGCGGCGTCAACCAGATCGGGAAGGTGCTGGTCAAGGGCCCGAACGTGATGAAGGGCTACTTCGACGATTTCGAGGCCAGCTCGCTGCACCTGCGTCACGGGTGGTACGACACCGGCGACATGGGCTACATGGACGATGACGGGTACCTGTGGCACGTGGGCCGGCTGCGCCGGTTCCTGAAGGTCGGCGGCGAGATGGTGTCGCTCGTCAAGGTCGAGGACGTCCTCGAGCGGCTCCTCCCCACCGACTGCGAGTGCTGCGTCGTCGAGGTCCCCGACGCGATGCGTGGCGCGCGCATCGTGGCCGCCGTGACCGCGCAGGTCGAGGAGCGGGCGATCCTCTCGCAGATGGGCGAATCGCTCCCCCACATCGCGCTCCCGAGGCAGTTCGTCGTGCTGCCCGACCTGCCCAAGATGACCAGCGGCAAACTCGACTTCCGGCGCATCACCGAGATGGTGCGCGACGTGGTGCAGGAGAGGGATCGGACCGCGGGCTAGACGCACCGCCGATCGAAGAACCTGTCCACCCGGACTGTCGCCCAGGTGCACGTCCAGGAAGGGATGCCGTACCCGTGGATGAACGAGGGATGGCCACGCCGGGCGGCCATCCCTCATCCCCACCCAGTCATCGCCTGCTACCGCGGCTCGAGCACGATCTCGCGGGCGAGCCGGCTCCCGAGGATCTCGCGGATCTCCGGGGGGTCCTTGTAGCCCTTCATCTCCTGCTCGTCGCCGCCAACGAGCTTCATGGCGATCGCCTCCGCTTTCTGCTCGCTGGCCTCCACCGACGCCATGTCCTTGTACTCGGTCATCAGCATCAGGTTGAAATCGCCGGGATTGTGTCCCTCGGTTTCGAGCACCTGGTAGGATAGGATCAGGCCGGTGCTCTTGAGCGCGTCCTGCTCCTTCTTCCACTCGTTGGCCACGTAGGTCAGGTACGCCGTCTCCATCCCGGGCTTCATCCTGATGAACGCCACGTCCCACACCGAGCCGTCGCGGAAGGGACGCTTGACCTGCGCGTACACCGAAAGGCCCACCGAGAGCACGACCAAGGTCACGAGCGCGCCGACGATCACGTTGCGTGGGGGCTTCATCACAAATCTCCTTCGTTGAGGCGGTCACCGCGGTGCCGCATGCCACGCGCAGGACTCGCGCGAAGTTCCGGCCGAGTACGTCAGACCGGCTCCGCCGATCCCGAGGCGTCGAACGGCGCAATGTCGCGAAGCGGACACCAACAGGTCGTTGAACTGTCCAGTTTCTTTGATCGTAGCTCAACTGGCCGGAATAGTGGACTCGCCGTATCTATAATGGTTCCTGCTGAGCTGTCGCCGCGGCGACCACGGTCGGCCATGCGTGTCTCATATCGATCTCCCCGGTCCGTCGTTGCCAACCCCCAGTAGCGGGACCGCGCTCACTCCGCCGGCCCCACCACGACCAGGTGTCTTGCCGTCGCCCCTCTGACCACGCGCAGCGGAATCGATCGGTCGAAGGTCACCGGCGTCCGCCGCGCGCGCGCTCGAGCGCCAGCAGGTAGACATCGGTCAGATGCCTATGCCCGACGCCCGCGGACCAATCGAAGAGGTCGTCATCCCCCAGCGACAGGGCATCTTCCCAGAAGACATGCTCGCCGCTGGCGCGGAATCGGGAAAGGCGGTCCATCAGGTCGGGAACCCTGTTGACGACCGCGCCATAGGCGGGATTCGACAGCACGCGTATTAGGCCATTCTCCGTGACGGGACAGGTTGCCCAGTTCGGGTGCTCCTGCTCCGCGAACCAGTGGTGCGCGAGCTCGTGGTGCACGTGGTCGGGGTCGAAGAGCGCCACGAGCACGTTGACGTCGAGCGGGGAGGCGGCCTTCACGCGTCCCTCAGCTCGTTGACGAGCTTCATCGTCGGCCGTGCGCTTCCCTGCGGCCGCCGGGGCAGCACCGGCACGCCGTTCCGGAGGTGCCTGCCCGGAGCCGGCGTCAGCGCCAGGCGGGCCAGGTCGGACAGCATCTGCCCGGCCGTCTTGCGATGGACGGCCACGAGTTCCTTGGCGGCCTGCAGCACGTCGTCGTCGATGTCCAGAGTCGTGCGCATGCCGGGACCATCACGCATCGCGCATCTGATGTCAATAAGGTCTCGTGCCAGCCTGCAGCCGAGCGTATCCTGCGACTGAGGAGACGTATGCGCCCGATGCTTCGCGCGGTGCTCTTGTCGGTGGCGGCACTCTCGGTCGTCGGCCCCACGGCCGTCGCGGACGTGCCGTCGGTTCCAGCCGCGCCCCAGCCGGGACCGGCGACTCGCGCCGAGCAGCCACCGCTCACGGAATACCGCCTTCCGCCCGACAAGCTTCGACAGGCCGAGGGCCTCTACCGCATTCATACGGTGCTCTATCCGATCGGGCTCGTCTACGGGATCGCGGTGCTGCTGGCGGTGCTCGCATTCCGTGCCGGTGCGCGCTATCGGGACTGGGCCGAGGCGGTCAGTCGGCGGCGCTTCGTTCAGGCGGCCATCTTCACGCCGCTCCTGCTGCTGACCCTCGACGTCCTCGAACTGCCACTGGGTCTCTACGAGCAGCACCTCGGTCGCCGTTACGGACTCTCCGTGCAGGGATGGGGCTCCTGGCTGTGGGACTGTACGAAGAGCGAGTGTCTCGGCTTCGCATTCCTGACCCTGCTGGTCTGGGGATTCTACGCGTTGATCCGCCGCAGCCCGAGACGCTGGTGGCTCTACGGCTGGTTCGCGTCGATCCCCGTCGTCGTGTTCCTCGTCTTCATCAGCCCGGTGGTGATCGACCCGATCTTCAACACGTTCGAACCGCTCGGGGCGAAGCAGCCGCAGCTGGTGGTGGAACTGGAGAAGGTCGCGCGCCGCGCAGGCCTCGAGATCCCGCCGACCCGGATGTTCGAGATGCGGGCGAGCGAGAAGGTGACGACCTACAACGCCTACGTCACCGGCCTCGGCGCCAGCAAGCGCGTCGTCGTCTGGGACAACAC
>PMKG01000012.1 GCA_003157675.1 Acidobacteriota bacterium | reverse complement strand
GTGACGCGAGGCATCGTCTCGAACACCGAGATGATCATGCCGCAGATCTTCGGGCCCGAGGTCATGAGCCTCGACGGTGAGGATGTCGGCGCCATCGTCCGCTGGATCGGTCACGATGCGTCGATCTACCCGGGGAATTCCGGCGGCCCGCTGGTGAACTTCAATGGCGAGATTGTCGGCATCAACGAAATCAGCGTCGGGCTCTCCGGCGCGATTCCGAGCAATCTGGTCACACCTGTGGTGGATGAGCTGATTCGAACAGGCCGCGTCCGTCGAAGCTGGAGTGGCTTCGAAGTGCAGGCGCTGGTCAGCAGCGGCATGGAATCCGGTGCGCTGATTTCATGGGTCGCCGAGGGATCGACGGCCGCGCGCGCCGGCATCGTGGCTGGGGATCTCCTCATGCGGGTGAACGACACGCCGGTGCGCGCGAAATTCGCCGAAGAACTGCCGGCCGTGAATCAGGTGCTGTTCGGCTTGCCCATCGGTGGACCGTCGACGTTCGTTATCCGCCATGGCGGAACCGACCGGACGGTCTCCCTTGTCGCGGTCGAGCGTCCCGCGGCTGCCGCGTTTCCGGCGGAAGTGCAGACGTGGGGCATCGTCGCGTCGGACCTGTCCTTCTTCCAGGCGCGCGAGATGGGGCGCGCGTCCGTGGACGGTGTGCGCGTCGTCAGTGTGCGTTCCGGGGGACCCGCCGAGCAAGCCCGCCCGGCCTTGACCCGCGACGACGTGATCCAGGCCCTCGACGGCCAATCGGTCAGGACGCTCCAGGATTTGGAGCGGCGCACGGCGGCCCTCCTCACATCGACCGGCCGGGTCAGTGTGCTGGTGGCGTTCGATTGTGGCGGCGAGCACCGGCTGACCGTCGTCACGCTCGGAGGACGAGCGAGCGACAACTCGATGGCCGAGGCGAACAAGGCATGGCTCCCGGTCGAGGTGCAAGCGTTGACCCCGCAACTGGCCGACCGGTTGAGCCTGCAAGGCCGATCAGGCGCGCGCGTGACGCGCGTGATCGACCCTCTGATGACCCTTCAGGTGGGCGACGTCATCCTCGCCATCGACGGCGATCAGGTGCGGGCGTCGTCCGCCGGCGACGACGACGTGCTCGCGGCGATGATTCGACAGCACGCGATCGGCGCGAAGGTGGTCCTGACCGTGAGCCGTGCGGGCGCCTCCGTGTCGGTCCCGGTGACGCTTGCGACGGCGCCTCCGCTGCCGCGGGAGATGAAGGGCTATACCGACACGAGTTTCGAGTTCCACGCCCGAGACCTCGCCGAGGCGGATCGCGAGGATCCCAGGCTCGCCGGCACAACAACGGGTGTCGTCATCGACACCGTGACCGAGGGTGGATGGGCGGCGGTCGGCCATCTGCTCAAAGGGGACGTGATCCTTGCTGTGGATGGACGAGCGATTGCCAACGTGGATGAGTTGTCCGCACGGATGGCAGACGCCGTCGCGCGTCGCCCGGCGCGTGTGGTGTTCGAAGTGCGCCGCGGAATCCGCACGCTGTTCGTGGCTGTGCAGCCGACGTGGAAATAATGGAGGTCCTTGGATGAAGCACATCATTCGTGCTCTCGTGCTTGTCATTTTCTGCGCGACACCGCTCGCCGCGCAATCGTCGCAGGATCGCGCCTCCGCCCGTGACATCGCGGCCAAGCATGGCGGCGCCATCGTGACCGTCCTCGGCGGAATCAAGACGCACATGAGCATCGGTGGCAAGGAAATGCCTGTTCCGGACAGCAAGATTCAGTCAAATGCCGTGGTGCTGGACGGGTCGGGCCTGACGGTGATGCCGCTGTCGGCGCTTGACGCGGCTGATGTCGCGTCGTCGCTCCTGGGCAGCATGGCCGGTGAAGGCGGACCGAAGATGGAGATGACGAGCGAACCGTCGGACTTGCGCATCCGGCTCGGCGACGGCCGCGAGATCCAGGCGCACGTCGTGCTGCGCGACAAAGATCTCGGCCTCGCCTTCCTGCGGCCCATGGACGCGCTCGACAAGCCGGTGCCCGCCGTCGACGGTCTGAGCGCAAAGCCGGGCGTGATGGATGCCGTCGTAGGATTGCGGCGGTACGGCGAAATGGCGGGTTGGCAGGTCGCGGCGAGCTTGGGTTATGTACAACTGATCGTCGACAAGCCGCGGCTGATGTACGTGGTCGCGACGGACGCATCAGCGGTGTTCGACATGACCGGCAACTTCATCGGGCTGCTGNNTGATCAAGCATGCCAAGCCGACTAGTGGTACCCTCAATCCGTTCGCCATGCTGGGCGGCGGAAGCGCCGGAATGGAAGGCCTCGGCATGATGCCGGTTGTGCTGCCGGCGGACGACATCCGCGCGATCGCGAGGCAGGCGGCGGCCAAGTAGTGGCACAAGGAGATCGAAGCTGGGCGACGCCGGCATCGCCCCGTCGGTGGGGAGCCAAGGCGACGCCTACGACAACGCTCTGGCGGAATCGGTGATCGGGCTCTTCAAGACGGAGGTGATCCATCGACGTGGCCCGTGGC
>PMKG01000268.1 GCA_003157675.1 Acidobacteriota bacterium | reverse complement strand
CCCGGCTGCAAGGCCGGCCTGCGCTGGCTCGTCGTCACCTGCGACGGCAAGATGCAGCCCTGCTCGATGCAGTTCAAGCGCTACGAACTCCACGAGCAGAAGAAGATGGTCAGCGAATTCACGTCGCACAACACGTGCGATGAGTGCTACGTGGCCATCCGGTCGAGCCTGGACAAGCCGTTCGCGCAGCTGCTGGCCGAGAACGTCAGCGGTTTCTTCTCCTTCAGCAGCGACACGCCCGGGCCGTAGCCGGGGCGACTGTTCACACCGAATCAGATACCGCAGGGCTTCATCCCTCGGCGTCGCTCGGGGTGCCCTGAGCCTGTCGAAGGGCAGCCCTGCGCGATCTACTTCGCCGCCATCAGCGCGATCTCCACGAGCCCGTCGGGCGACACGAGTCCGGCGGGGACCACGCTGGGCCGCGGCATGGTCGCGTCGAACACCTCGCGCCACGCCCTCATGACCGCCGGGACGTCCCCGGCGTTCGGCACGTAGACCACTCCGTCCACGACGTCGCGCCAGCTGAATCCGGCCTTCTTCAGCGTGCGCCCGAGGCGCACGAGCGCCTCGCGGGCCTGCGCGCCCGCGTTCTCGCGGTTCGCGTCGGTCGCACCGAGCATCCCCGAGAGGAAGAGCTGACTCCCCGCATGGATCGCCGAGCTGAGGACCGGGCTCGGTGTCCCGGGCGTTCCGTCCGCATTCGGCGTCGTGATGGCTTCCCGGCCCGCGCTCCGCACGGCCAGCAGGGTGATCTCGATGAGATACGGGGCCGCCGTCAAGCCGGCCCTGACGGTGGCCCGGGCCGGCGGGCTGGACGGAAAGGCGCCGCGGTAGGTCGCGTTCATGTCCTGGAACATCGCCGTGTCGGTGAGATAGACGCGCGCCGACACGACGTCGCCCATCGTCATGCCGGCGGCGTTCAGGACCTCGGCGGCGTTCTGCAGCACCTGTCCGGTCTGCGCCTTCATGTCGCCCGGCACGACCGAGTTGTCACGTCCGTTCCGCGAGAGCAGGCCGGAGAGGAACAGCGTGTCGCCGGACTGGATCCCGTAGCTGTACGGGCTCGACGGCTTCGCCCAACTTGCGGGCAGCACCACGCGGCGATCGGCGGTCGCTGGCAGCGCGACCAGGCTCATTTCGACGAGAGCATCGGGCTCGACCGGGTCGATGACGATGGTGGTGCGCGCCGGCGGATCCTTGGGCCAATACCGGGCGTAGACCTCGTTCATGGCGGCGAAGTCGGCCTGGTGACGGAGGTACACGGTCATGGCGGCGACCTGCTCGAGCCGCAAGCCCTGCGCGGCCAGCCTGGCCGCGAGGTTGTCGAGCACGCGCGCGGTCTGCGCCCGAATGTCGCCCGGCGCGACCCTGCCCGAGGCGTCGGTCGGCCCGATGCCCGGCAGGTACATGAAGCGGACGGGCGGCGGCGGAGCCGCCGCGAGGAGTGCGGGCAGGCCGAGAACCAGCAAGAGTCCGAGCGCACGCGATTTCATGGCTGCCTCACTGCGGAAGACCACGCGGGCCATCAGCTACAATGATCGAAGCCGGGGCGCACGATCGCGCGTCGGCAAGACGGGGGGCGTGCACGGCGATGATCGAGCGACGGCGTTCGAAACTTCATGGGTGGGGCGTGTTCGCCACCACCCGCATCACGAAGAACACGCGCATTATCCACTACGCGGGCGAGAAGATCACGCACCGCGAGAGCGCGAGGCGGGAGGCCGCGCACCTGCAGCGCGGCCACATCTGGTGCTTCCACCTGAACACCCGGTGGGTGATCGACGGAAGCCGGGGCGGCAACGACGCCCGGTACATCAACCACTCGTGCACGCCGAACTGCTATGCGCAGATCATCGACGGCGTGATCTGGATCCGGGCGGCCAAGACGATCGAGCCGGGCGCCGAGCTGACGTACAACTACCAGACCGAGGGTGAGAAGAGCATCCAATGCCAGTGCCGGCCGAACTGCCGGACGAGACTGTAGTGCACGTTTTCTATCTGCACGGCTTCGGATCCTCTCCCGAGTCGGGGAAGGCCGCGTTCCTGCGCGAGCATCTGTCGGCGTTCGGCGTCGAACTGCACGCCCCTGACTTCAACCAGCCCGACTTCACGAGGCTCACCGCGACGCGAATGCTCGCCGGGCTCGACGCCGCGATCGACGCGCTGCCGTCCGGCCCGGTGGTCCTCTTCGGCTCGAGCCTCGGCGGCTTTCTGGCGATTCATGCGGCCGCGAGGCAGCCGAGGACGGCCACGCACCCGATTACCCGGATGGTCCTCCTCGCGCCGGCGGTCGACTTCGCATCTGGCCGTGACGGCTGGCTGACCGACGCGGAACTCGACGACTGGCGCCGCACCGACCGGCGCGACGTCTTCCACTACGCCTACGGGCGGACGCTCCCGCTTCGCTGGGCGCTCTACGAAGACGCGCACCGCTACGATGCTTTCGCCGCGCGGTTCGACATACCGACGCTGGCCTTCCAGGGCTCTCGCGATGCGGTGGTGAATCCCGACCGCGTGAAGGCGTGGGCGGCGCCGCGGGCGAACGTCACCCTGCGCATGGTGGACGACACGCACCAGCTGCAGGAGAGCCTGCCGGCGATCTGGGAGGAGAGCGCGATGTTCCTTGGACTCACCCAGGGCAGGCCGTGAGGGCTCGCCGCGGATCGGCGCTGCTCGGCGTCGTCCTGGTCGCGGCGCTGACGTCCGTTTCGGCGCGTCCCGCGCAGCGGCCTGATGCTCCGTCCCCGTCGGCCGCGTTCCGCGTCATCGAGCTCCCATCCGGTCGCACGCTGTCGTCCAACCACGCCGATCTGCTCGCGACGCCCGTCCTGCCCGGATCGATTCTCAAGGTGGCCACGCTCGTCGCCGGTCTCGAGGCGGGCGTCATCACGCCGGACACGCGCGTGCTCTGCCGCCGACAGGTCGAGGTTGGCGGGCATCGAATCACCTGCTCGCACCCCGACCTCGGCCGTCCCATCGGCCCAGCGGAAGCGCTCGCGCATTCCTGCAACTACTACTTCGCCTCGGTGGCCGAACGTCTGCCCCGCGGCGCGCTCGACCGGGTGCTCGGGCAGCTGGGTCTGCCGCCGACCACGCCCTCGGTGCCCCTCGTGTCGTCGGCGCTCGGCCTCGACGGCACGCGGGTGTCCGCCGACCAGCTGCTGGCGGCCTTCGTCCGCCTCACGACCACGACGTCGGTACCGATGCGCGCCGAGACGCGGACGGTGTTGACGAACGGCTTGCACGGCGCCGCCGAGTACGGCACCGCGGCCGTGTTCTCGGATCGCGGTGTGCCCGCGCTGGCCAAGACGGGCACCGCACCGATGCCGGGCGGAGGCTACAAGGGGCTCGTCGTGGCCGTGTCGCCGCCCGACCGCCCGTCGAGGGCCGTCGTCGTCATGACCCCGGGCGCGCCAGGCATGGACGCCGCCGCGGTCGCGGCGGAACTGCTTGGCGCCCCCGTGATTCGCGTCGGCAGGGCGCGCGCTGGCGGCTACGACGTGGAGACGATGCCGCTCGAGGAGTACGTGTCGCGCGTCGTCAGCGCGGAGGCCGCGCCGCAGAGCGGCCCGGCAGCGCTGCAGGCCCTGGCCATCGTCGTTCGGACGTTTGCGCTCGTCAACCGGGACCGCCACGAGCGGGACGGGTTCGACCTCTGCAACCTGACGCACTGCCAGGTGGTCGGCCGGCGGACGAAGGCGAGCGACACCGCGGCGCTCGCGACGAGGGGCCAGGCGCTGTTCTACCAGGGTCGGCTCGCGACGGTGTACTACACCGGGTCGTGCGGAGGACATTCCGAGCGGCCGTCGGCAGCGTGGCCGGGCGCGAAGGACCAGCCGTACCTGCCGGCGCAGGCCGAACCCGACGGGCGCGCCGAGAGCCCATGGCAGAGCGACGTCACCGCCCCCGACCTCCAGCGCGCGCTCGTCGCCGCCGGGCGGCGGGGCCAGGTGCTTCGCGACCTGGGCGTCATCGACCGAACGCCATCGGGACGAGTCAGCCGCCTGCACGCCGCGGGGTTCGAGCCGGCCGAGATGTCGGGCGAGGAGTTCCGCATGGCCATCGGCCGCACGCTCGGCTGGCAGGTGCTCAAGAGCGCCTTGTTCGACGTGGAGCGCACCGCGACCGGGTATCGCTTCCGCGGAAACGGGGGAGGGCACGGCGTCGGGCTCTGCGTCCTCGGGTCGGCGCGGATGGCGGCGGGCGGTCGAGCGGTGCCGGAGATCCTGGCGCGGTACTTCCCGGGCACAACCGTGCAAAGCGTGGCGAACGACCCGGCGCCGCGGTCGCCAGTCGTGTTCGAGATCTCCCTGCCCGCCGGCGAGGAGCGCGAGCAGTCCCGCATCGAGGAGGTCGGTCGGGCCGCCTTGTCGGAATTCTCCGCCAAGACCGGTGTGGCGACTCCCGCGCGCGTCCGGCTG
>PMKG01000345.1 GCA_003157675.1 Acidobacteriota bacterium | reverse complement strand
AACGGTCAGATAGGCTGTGCGGCTGCCGGGCGTTAGGGATTGAGCCGAGATCGCAACGACGCCAAGGATGATGAACCCCGCGACGGAAGCCAACTCGCGCCTGGCCAGCGGATGCATTTCTCCTCCAGTGCGCACGTGCGCACATCTTACTCCGTTGGTTCCTCAACGGGCGCACAGTACTAGGCGGTAAAGCGGCTCAGCGCCCCGTTCGCTGGCTGTCCGCTCCCAACACCCGCCATTCGCCTTGTTGCTCACGCCGCTGGCTGCCTGGCCACGATCTCCAGTCGGCTCGGCCCAATCTAGGCCTCCCCCGCCCGCTCCCCCACCGTGGCCATCCTCGTGGGTTGGGTCCCGAATTGCCTCGCGATTGCCTCGACGGCCGGATCGGGCACAGGACTGTTTTCAGCGGTGATCGCGGTAAGTGTATGAAGGTGATCGAGTTACTAATGCCGGAGGTGGGAGTCGAACCCACACGACCCTTGCGAGTTTCGGGATTTTGAACGGTCTCGTACTCGATGGGTGGCCCGCAGGCCTGCTGAAACTGTCGATTGGTGTGATAACCGGCGGGCGTCGCTGCGACCGTCACCAAGTCCACGTGGCGACGACCGAGCCGTCGTGCGCACCTCCGAAGGCGGCGATGGTCGGTCGCTTCGCCGATCGTCCACCGTGGAGGGCCGGGACGAGGTAGCCCGATGCGATGCCGACGCCAGCGCCAGCGAGCACGTCGGTCAGGTAGTGCTTGTCGGCCGCGATCCTGAAGTAGCCCGTCGCCACCGCCAGCGGCACTCCGGAGATCCACAGCCACTTGGTCTTGCGTCGCCGCGCCGCCGTGACTCGCGCGGTCGACACGACCATGGCGAAAGCTTCCGCCGTGTGACCGGAGACGAACGACTCGTTGCGGTCCTTCGGCTGGTCGGTGGTCCCGGGCAACCGGTAGTGATACAAGGGTCGCTCCCGCGCAGCCGCCACTTTCGTGACCTGGCCGATCAGCGCAGCGGTCGTCACCGCCTGGAGCACGGTGAGGATGCCGCGGCTGTCCAGGTCGCGGTGGATCAGCGCCACGGCAAAGGGCGCGTACACCGTCACGTTGCTGAGGGCGTCGGCCTTGCCGACGTTCGCATCGGACCAACGCAGCGCGTCGCGGGTGGAGCGGTCGAGGCCGTTCACCGCGTCAGCGCCGGACGGGGTCGTCTCGCACCATCGGCAGGCCGCAGGCGCGAGCAGGGAGGAGGAGGCGAGCACGGTCACCATGCCGGCAATCGTCAACGGCACTTCCCATTTGGCGATCGGGGCGTCGGCCGGCGTCGACGGTGGCGTCTGCGCGGGCGGCGGAGCCTGGGCGTGGAGCGGCGCCGCCACGAGTAGTGCGACGACGAGTACGCGGGCAATCACGGCCGAGCCTTATCTATTGGAGTACAGCGGTTGAGCACTCAGAAAGCGCGCCAAGTCTCGGGACAATCGAACCGCATGCGCGGTGGCCCACTTCAGCTTGAACAAGAGCATGCGTTCGTCCCGCATCCCGCGAGCGCGACGCAGCACGGCCTTGATGGTCGTGTTCAGCGACTCGACCACCCCGAACCGGACGGGATGATCGCAGTAGACGGCGATGCCATTGAGGTGCGTCAACAGAGAGTCGGCGAGCCGTTCCGTCTCGGGCAACCGCTGCCAGCGCAACGCACGCATCCAGCTCTGCACAAAGTCTAGGATCCCGACGCGTGCTCTGTAAGTCTAGACTGTCCTGTCCCGCATTGGTGTTGACAGTTCCTTCCACGCGTTCCCTGCGCGCGCCGGCCTTGGCGGGTGAGGCCGGCGTGCTCGCTCACGCGGCCGTGGCCCCGATGAAGGCGCTGGCCGGCGTGCGACCGTTGAGACGATGGCCATGATGCGACCGGTGGCGATTACAGAACCGCAGGAAGCCATCGAGGGATCGCTGCAACGCCGCAGCGTCCCAAAGTACTCGCGGCGAAACGCCACACGCCAGTGTTCATGCAGGATGGTCCCCTGGAACCGCTCGACCACCCCGTTGGTCCACGCATGGCGCGGTTTGGTGCGCCGATGCGTGAGGCGGAGCGCCAGGCACCCGACATCAAACGCCGCTTTGAATTCCTTCCCGTTGTCGGTCAGCACGGCGCGCAGCGTCCACCCCGCCTCCTGGTAGGCCGGGAGGACGCGCTCCCGGAGAAACGCCAGCACGGGGGCCGCGGTCACTTCTCCGGCGACGCCGTCCTGGCCCGCCGGCTGTCCGCTCCAGCCCGGCACCGGTCGCTCGCCTCATCCCGCTGGCCAGCGTGCCGCGAGCGCGAGGCGGCCCGCACCGCAGTCGGTCTCAGCCCAGTCGGCCCACCTTGACCAGGCTCGTGGCTTTCCCGCGAATTGCCCCACGGTTGCCCCACGGGCGTCGCCGCGCGCGAGACTGCTTTCAGCGGTGATCGCGGTAAGTGTATGAAGGCGATCGAGTTGCTGGTGCCGGAGGAGGGAATTGAACCCACACTCCCCTTGCGGAGAACGGGATTTTGAGTCGAGGGAATTGACGCGCTCCACGACGCTTTACTGTGCTTCATCGCACTCGGATCGCGCCCCAACGCGCTTCATCGCGCCGCCGATTGCCCCAAATTGCCCCACGACCCGGCCTGCGTCCGCACGCGGTCCGTTCGAGGTGGATCGTGCCGCACGACACGCTGGCGCCCGCACGCGTTCACCAGACCGGGGGCAGCAGCCTCCAGGTGGCGCGGCGGTAGTCTTCGTAAGCCTGGCCGAAGTGCTCCGCCATGGCGCGCTCCTCTACCCGGATCCGTAGCAGCAGGGCGATGGTCGTGAAGAGCGGGGCTGCTACCAGCGAGACGCCATTGGCGAGGAGGGCACCCAGTCCGACGAGGATCAGGATCTGTCCGAGGTAGGAAGGATGGCGGATATAGCGGTAGGCTCCCTCGCGGATCAGCGTGTGGTCCTGCAGCATCGTGACGCGGGAGGTGAACTGCTCCGCCAGAGTGCGGACCGCCTGGATGCGGATTCCAGCGCCCGCGAGCATGACGAGGAGGCCGGCCAATTCCCAGCGGTGCGGGTGCCGGAGGGCCGCGTATCCAGAGAACGCGAACAGGCAGGCGATCGTCATGCCCGTCGACACGGAGAGCGAGATCCACAGGAAACTGCCCTTGTCCTTCTCCTGAGAAGCACTCTCGTTCTTACGGCGATTGCGAATGGCGAAGAACTGCTCCGCAAAGCCCCAGACGAAGGAGAGGCCTATCGCCAGCGCTTTGATCCAGATGTCTTCGGGAATCCTCATCGTCGTCTGTTCCCAGATACGCAGACCACCGGGGGGAAGTTCCTGGTTCTGCACGATGACTCGCTCCGCAGCGCGATCAGCGGGTCGTCAGGGGACAGCGGTCGCGTAGCGACTCGTTACCGGTCCGAGGCCGGCACCTGGCGACAGGGGGACGCGTTTGGCGGCCCCACAGGCGTCGCCTTCAGTTGCGCCTCGATCTCCTGGATGCGCTGCACCAGGCCCTGTATGCGCTCGCCGTTGCGGTGCACCGCATCCAGGAACTGTGTCGAGTTGTGGTCGAGCTGCTGCACGTTGTTCCAGATGGCGAGGAAGTCAACGTAGTCGTAGGCGTTGTCGATCAGGGCTTCGCCGCAACTCACGTAGAAGAGCATCTCCCGCACGACCGGTGAGTCCTTTACCAGCGGCGCAAGATTGAGGAACTGACGAACGCCTTCCTCGATCGTCCGCCAGTCGCCCTTGGCTTCGAGGGCGAACTTGCAGAAATCGTCGAAGTCCTTGATGTTCTTGAACGCCGCGAGTTTGCCCAGCATGGCAGCGCGCTCATCCTCCGGCATCGACGCTGTCTTGAAGTAGTCCTCGTTGGTCTCGACGAAGGCGTCCAACATCGCCTTGGCCGCCAAGTCGAAGATGCGGGTGTTGAGGCGCTTGATGGCGTTGCTGGCTTCGTCTTCCCAGACGGCGAGCTGCCCCTGGTCGAGCTGAATGGTGCGGTTGAGCCGCATGATGGACGTGCGCAGGCTCTCCAGCTGGGCGTGGCGCACGGCCAGTTCGGTCTCCAGTCGCGGCCGCGAAGGGATCAGCTTTTCGATGCCGGGCGGGCAGGGAGCGCTAGTTGTGCCCGACGGATTCGTTGCTGGCACCGCTGCGGCGCCGGGAGCGTTGCCGCCCGAGGGCGATGCCGCGCTTGTCACCTGCGCGGGTGGCACTGAGACGGATCGAGCAGGGGACTGCGGCGCGCCGCTTGCGGCGCCGGGTTGGTGGACCGCCGGGTCGAGGACCGGGGCCACCTTCGTACCGGAAATGGCGACGCCGGGCGGAGCGACGCCGCCGATGGGCGTGTCGAAGCCTTGCCGAGCCCGTGCCGCCGCGTCTTCCAGTCCCCGAGCGCCGGCCGCCGATTGCGAGGCCCCGGCGATCTGTTGCAACTGTGTGGGTTGGCCGGGGGCGAGCTGCGCGGGCGGCGTGTTGCTTGTGGCCGGCGGAGCGCCCTGGGTTGCGCTGCGCGCCGCATCCATCAGACGCTGCTGCTCTTCGGGCGGCAAATCGTTGATCTGGGTGGCCAGATCGGCCAACTGCTGCGGCGTCATGTTGCGCGCATCCGTGACTGGGTTTGCGGGCGTGGCGCCATCGGCGGGCGCGCGCGCCGTGCTCGCCGGCGGCGTGGTCGAAGTGCCGGCCTCGCCGATCTTCAGCGGCAATCCGCCGCCTGAAGCCGGCGTGGGCGGCGTGGCGGGACCGTTGATGTAGATGCCGGGCAGTCCGGGGATGCCGTAGGGCGTGCTGCCGCCTTTGCCGGTGTTGTCATTCAACGCGATGCCCGGCAGGCCCGGTATGCCAACGCGGTCGCTGCTGTCGCCGAGCTTGAGTTGCAAGCCCCCTGCGCCAGGTTCGCCGTCGCCCTTCAGTCCCAGCGTGGGCAGCCCGCTCAGCTTCAAGGTGTTCTGCAGCCGGCTGTAGGTGGCTGCCAGCCGCTGTGCCTGCGCGACCCTGTTCTGGCGTTCGGCCTCGGCCTTGCGCTGCGCCAGTTCCGCCATCATCTGCTGCTTCTGCGCGTCAGCCTTCGAGTCGTCGCTGAAGAGCATCTGGAAGAAACTCTGGATCACCGACTGCGCCGCGACCAGAGCCACCTGTTGTTCCGGCTTGAATCGGCTGAGGTCGAGGACGCCCAAGCCGTCCGCGAGCGAAGAGCCGCTTGAGCCACCCGCACCGGAAGAATCCCTCGGTTTGCATTCGGGCTTCGAGGTCGCCGATGCGCATCGGCAAATGTAATCGGTGCCGCCACTTTTCATGACGACGCCACTCCTGTCGGACAACCAGGTGGCATTCAGCTGCCTGTCCTGAACGTACGTCTCGAGGGAGGCGTAGCACATCGCCTGCTGGGCGAAGACCATGGCCGGGAACGCCATCACGAATGAAAGCCCCGCCGCCATCCGTCGGACGACTCTCTTGGCTCCAAACGAAGGCATCATTGGACTCCTCACCGTTTACAACCAATAAGCTGTCCAGGCCTCGTCGAAGGGCAGGTTGGGCACGATGTCGGCCGGCTCGAGGTCCCGCGTGCGATCTGGCGGCAGCAGGCGCGCGCCGCCCAGGAAGGGCATGAAAACGCCGAGCGCATTGTAGCACCCGCCGCCTGACGGACAGCCGGTACGCTCTCGCGAAGGAAGACCCATGAAGCACCTCACCGGAAGGATCGCCGCATCCGCCATCTTCATCCTGCTGTTCGTGCCATCCGGGAACGTTGTCATCCAGGCGCAGGAGAGTTCGAACGGGCCGGAGCCGATGAGCATCTGGCAGGCGCGGCGAACGCTGGTTGCTTCGAGTGAGACGGCCATCTATGTCACCTTCGCTCACACCTTCAAGATCGACGTACGCAGCTTCCGCTTTTCAGGCGACACGATCGAGTTCGACACGGTACCCTCCAAGACGGGGAGCCACCATCTGACCATCGAC
>PMKG01000017.1 GCA_003157675.1 Acidobacteriota bacterium | reverse complement strand
TCGATCTGGGTGGGCGGCAAGGTGAGCAACGCGCGCTCCGAGCCGGCGTTCTCGAAGCTCGCGATCCCGTTCCTGCCGAACAACCCGCCGCGCTGGCCGGAGGTCGTCGAGGCGGTGACGAACCTGGTGGACGTCTGGGCTGCAAGCGCGAGGCCGTACGAGCGGATGGGCGAGTGGATCGAGCGGATCGGCTGGCCGCGCTTCTTCCGCCTGACCGGCATCGAGTTCACCAAGCAGCACATCGACGACTTCAGGCACGCGGAGACGACGTTCCGGAGGTCGGTCCATCTAAAGGGCTAAAGGCTCAGGGCTCAAGGCTCAAGGCGGCGGGGCTGGCGGGTTCGCCGTAGCCGGGCGAAGGCGGACAGGGGCGGCTTCACGGCCGCCAGCCGAAAGTCGAAAGCCGGTGGAGGGCGCGATGGCCGATGCGGTGAGCGTGAACGAACTGGCCGAGGCGATGTTCCGGACGATCAGCGACGCGCAGGGGCTGCGGAAGCTGAAACCGAACGACGTCAGCAAGCTGATGATCGAGCGCTTCGGGCCGGAGCGGTGCAGCAAGGAAACGTGCAAGGAGGCGATCCGGCAGCTCGTCGACTCGGGCCGCTGCATCTACACGTACTTTGGTGGCAGCTACATCGAGCTGCCGAGGAGCGAACAGGATCCGCAGTAAGCGCGCGGTGCCGCCCGCGGCGGACCGGAGGGCTGGCAGGAGGACTCGTGCCGACGATCGAATTGAACGGACATACCTACGCGGTGGACGAAGACGGGTTCCTCGAGGATCCGACGATTTGGGACGACCAGGTGGCCGTGGACCTGGCGACGACCGAGGGGGTCTCGGCGCTCGGCGAGAAGCACTGGAAGCTGGTCCACTACCTGCGGAACTACTACCTCCAGTTCGGCATCGCCCCGATGATCCGGAAGCTCTGCAAGGAGACCGGGTTCAAGCTGAACGAGGTGTACGAGCTGTTCCCGTCGGGTCCCGCGAAGGGCGCCTGCAAGGTGGCGGGGCTGCCCAAGCCGACCGGCTGCGTCTAATCCGATGGTTTCCGCCCTGCTGGCCGTCGCGCTCTACGGCGCCGCCGCGTCCTCGCTGGGCGGACTCTGCTGGCGCATCTGGCGCTGGGGCGTCACACCGGAGCCGTTCCAGATTCCCACGACGACCGGGCAGCAGCCGTCGATCGAGGGCATCGCGGCGAGCCGGATCGAGAGCCCCTCGACCAGGTGGGGCGTCGTCGCGCGGATGGCCCTCGAACTGTTCCTCTTCAGATCGCTGTTCCGGAACACGGCCGCCGGGCCGACGTTCGGATCGGGAGAAGTGGCGGCGCGGCCGATCTTCCTCGAGCGCAAGGGGCTGTGGCTGGGCGCGCTGGCGTTCCACTGGTCGCTGCTGATCGTCGTCGTGCGCCACCTCCGGCTGCTTGTCGAGCCGCCGCCGCGCATCGCCGAGGCGCTGGCCGCGGTGGACGGGTTCTTCCAGGTGGGCTTGCCGCACTGGTACGTCACCGACGTCATCCTGATCGTCGCGCTTGGCTACCTGCTCGCTCGGCGGCTGGCCAACCCGCTGCTCAGATACCTGACGCTGCCGGCCGACTACCTCGCACTTGGCGCGCTGCTCACGGTCGCCGGCACGGGCGTCATCGTGCGGTACGTGGCGAGAACCGATGTCGTCGCCGTCCGCCAGTTCACCCTGAGCCTCGTGTCGCTGACCCCGACGGCGATCCCCGCGCCCGGTTTCTGGCTGGCCGCGCACGTGCTGTCGGTCGCGTTCCTGCTGGCCATCCTCCCGATGACGAAGATGGTGCACGCGGCCGGCGCCTGGTTCAGCCCGACTCGCAACCAGAGGAACGACAGCCGCCGGCGCCGCCGGATCAACCCGTGGAACGCGCCGGTCCCGGTGCACACTTACGAAGCGTGGGAAGACGAGTTCCGTGACAAGCTCGAGGCCGCCGGCTTGCCGGTTGAGAAGACGAAGTAGAGGCGGTGCGTTGCGGTGTGACGCGGTGTGATGCAGCGTGACCAGCGTGACACCGCCGATAGTCGATAGCCGAGAGCCGAAAGCCGGATGATGTCCCAGCCGATCCTCGACCCCTCGCGCCTCTCGACGGTGGACTTCACCCCGCCGCGACGCCCGTGGCTCGACGCGCGCGTCGAGTTCCGCAAGGGCACGTTCGGCCACGCCGCGCCTCGCCGTCACCTCGAGTATCTCGGCCTTCCCAACGCCCGCGACTGGCAGCCGCCCGACGCCGACTGGAAGCTGCCCGCGAACTGGAAGCAGATCATCCTCGACGGCATGAAGGACCGGCTGGAACGGTACCGGTCGTTCCGGCTCTTCATGGACACCTGCGTCCGGTGCGGCGCGTGCGCGGACAAGTGCCACTTCTACCTGGGCTCTGGCGACCCGAAGAACACGCCGGTCCTTAGGGCCGAGCTGCTGCGCTCGGTCTATCGGCGGTACTTCACCGCCTCCGGCCGCGTGTTCGGTTCGCTTGCCGGCGCGCGCGAGCTGACCGAAGACGTCCTCAAGGAGTGGTTCTTCTACTTCCACCAGTGCACCGAGTGCCGGCGCTGC
>PMKG01000074.1 GCA_003157675.1 Acidobacteriota bacterium | reverse complement strand
CGGACGTGCATCTCGTAGATCACGGTGTCCCAGGCGTGGTGGGGGCGACAACCCTCGGTCCAGCCGTTGGTGTGCCGGCTGGGCTCGAGCACACCGAGCGGAGCGCGGCCCGCGTTGACGCCCGGCCGCCGCGCGGCCTCGCGGTCGAACGCCGGCGGGAAGAAGACGGCGCGCGCGTACGGATCGAGCAGCACCTTGTCTGGGTCGAAGCGGAGCCCGGCCCACGGTTCATGAGGGCCGTCGACCGAGTACGCGTAGTAGACCGCCCGCTGCAGGTCGGCCTCTGGAACCCAGCAGTGCCAGATGCGGCCCGACTTGTTGGCGACCGGATCGAAGCGGATGCGATGCACCGGCTCGCTGAGCTGCCCGGACGTGTAGAGCAGCAGCGTGACCGAGGTGGCGTGCTTGGAGTAGAGCGCGAAGTTCCACGCACGCGCGTGCTCGTTCCACGAGGCGCCCAGCGGGGACGGGATCCCTTCGGCCCTCGCCCAGGCGCTCGGCGGGCACTTGAATGTCGCCATCGAGCGGTCGTCCCTTTCCTACTGGCCCAGTACGTCCTTCAGGCCGCCGAGCACGGTCTGCTGCACGCGCGCCTCGCCGAGGACGGCCTTCACGAGGGCCGGCAGGTCGGCGTCCACGACCACTCGGTCGTCGGTGACCTCGAGCGTACCGCGGATGGTCGTGCCGAATCCCCCCTTCGACGCCGTGAACGAGAACTGCATCCGGTTGTCGTCCCAGGTCTTGACGATGTTGCTGATCTCCGCGCCGCCCGGCGGGTCCTGGACCAGGGCGTCGAGCAGGTGGTCGAGTCGCGAGATGGCCTCCTGCCGGCCGAGCGTGTGGGGATGTTCGATGTGCATCGTGTTCGCCTTTCAGAACCAGCCGGAACGCAAACTGGCCCTACTGTAACATCTCCCCGCGTCTTGCGGCGCCCGGCCCCGTTGCGGCACCATGAGGCTTCGGCTCAGGACTCAAGACTCAGGACTCAGGACTCAAGACAGTCGGTGAGCCTCCTGGCTCGCCGTTTGATGGAGGCGTCGGCATGAAAGTGCTGGTCATCGGTGGTACGGGCACGGTGGGTTCGGCAGTCGTCTCGGAACTCCTCGCGCGGGGGCACGAGCCGCGCGTGATGACTCGTTCGGCGGACAAGGCCCGTCAGCTCCCCTCGGGCGCCGCGCACGTCGTCGCCGATCTCGAGAGCCCCGCGACGCTGCCGTCCGCCTTCGGCGGAATGGATGGCGCGTTCCTGCTCGCGCCGGTCGTCCAGAACGAGACTGCGCAGGCGCTTGCTGCCGTCGACGCCGCCAGGGCCGCCCGCGTCGGACACATCGTCTACCTGTCGATCGTCATGCCTCCGGGATCGCAGGCCATCCCGCACTTCGCGTCGAAGCTGCCGGTCGAGAAAGCGGTGCAGGCGTCGGGCCTGGATTGGACCATCCTCCGGCCGAACAGCTTTTTCCAGAACGACCGCTGGTACCGCGACGCGGTCACGACGTTCGGCGTCTACCCGCAGCCGCTCGGCCCCCGCGGCATCAACCGCGTCGACGTGCGCGACATCGCTGAGGCGGCGGTGAACGCCCTGACCCGCGCGAGCGGTGCCGGCATCGTCCCGCTCAACGGGCCGCGCGGGCTGACCGGCGACGACACCGCGCGGGTGTACAGCGAGTTACTCGGTCGGACGGTCCGGTATGGCGGCGACGATCTCGACGTCTGGGCGCAGCAGGTGTCGACGGTCTACCCGGCGTGGATGGTGACGGACTTCCGGATCATGTACGACTACTTCATCCGCTGCGGGCTGCACGCGAGCGGCCGCGATTTCGCGGNNACCCTAAAGGGTCGCCCTACGTACTGAAGGAGTCGCCCGACAAGACCGTGTGTAGGGCGAGGCTTTAGCCTTGCCGAGGTCAACTCTTGCCGAGCATCTTGAGCAGGCCGAGCGACATGGCATCGACGTAGGTGATGAGCAGTACGCCGACGCCCAGGATGATCAGGAACGGGATCACATAGCGGTACAGCTTGGGCAGCGAGGTGTTGAACCGCGACGAGGACAGGAAGAGGTTCAGCCCGACCGGCGGGAACAGGAACCCCAGTTCCAGGTTCGACAGGAAGATCACGCCCAGGTGGATCGGGTTCACGCCATACGCGGCCCCGAGCGGCACGATGAGCGGCGCCAGGATCACGATCGCCGCGTAGATCTCCACGACGCTGCCCACCACCAGCAGGAACACGTTGAGCGCCAGCAGGAATATTTCCTTCGAGTGGATGTGCGCCTGCACCCACGCGAGCACCAGGTCGGGGATCTGCGCGTCGACGAGATAGTTGGTCAGCCCCATCGCGATGCTGAGCAGGATGAGCACGGCGCCCATCAGGCCGGCCGCCTTCAGCAGCACGCCCGGCAGCGTCTTGAAGACGTGCAGGTCGCGCGTGATGAAGCACTCGACGATGACCGCGTAGGCCAGCGCCGCCGCGGCCGTCTCCATCATCGTCAGCCAGCCGCTGGCGAACATGCCGATGACGACGAACGGAAGGGCCAGCTCCCATTTCGCCTTCCACGCGGCGACGAAGAGTTCCTTCCACCTGAAGGCCTGCCGCTCGCGCGCCACGTGCCGGCCGATGAAGATCCCGTACGCCGCGGTGAGGACGACGAGCAGGAGTCCCGGCAGGAACCCGGCGATATAGAGCTGGTCGAGCGGAACGACCTGGTCACGCGAACTCGCGACCACCGAGTAGAGCACCACCGGCAAACTCGGCGGGAACAGCAGGCCGAGCGACCCGGCCGCGGTGACGAGGCCGAGCGAGAACCCTTCCGAGTACCCGTCCTTGCGCAGGATCGGATAGACCAGGCCGCCGAGCGCGATGATCGTCACGCCCGACCCGCCGGTGAACGTCGTGAACAGCGCGCAGACCGCCGCCACCATGACCGCGAGGCCGCCCGGCATCCAGCCGAAGAGCGATCGGAAGAAGCGCACCAGCCGCTCGGCCGCCGCGCTCTCGGCCAGCACGTAGCCGGCCGCGGTCAGCAGCGGAATGGCCGGCAGCGTCGGCGACGCGATGAGGTCATACACCTTGCGCGTCACCGCCGACACCGGCGTCCCCTCCGAGAAGAACAACACGGCGGCGATGCCGCCCATCGCCACGAACACCGGCGCGCCAACCAGCGCCGCGATCAGCACCACGAGCGCCAGCGGCCAGACGTGCGCCGAAATGGTCTGGGGCAGCAGCCCCAACGAGAACGCCACCGGGATCGCCAGCACGGCCACCACCCGGCCCCACCAGCGGTCCGACGACTTGTAAGCGAAGGTCAGCGCCATCAGGCCGAGCGAAAGCGGCATGATCGACTCGGACACCCACTCCGGGAGGCCGATGGGCAGCGCACCGGTCTGGGGAAAGCTGCGATGCACGAGGACGATGTCGAGCGCCCCCTTGCCGAGGACGGCGACGACGGCAGCCGCCGCGGAGAAGGCGAACAGGCGCGTCAGCCGCCGCGCCAGCCCGTCGCCGAAGAACTCCGAGGTCGACAGCGTCAGGTGCTTCCCCTGCATCGCCGCCGCCAGGCCACCGACAAACGCCAGCCAGAGCGTCAACTGCTTGACGTATTCGTCCTTGCCCGGGATGTGGATGCCGCCGAGCGGCCGGCCGATGGCATCGAAGAGCAGCAGGATGGTCACGAGCGCCAGCGTGGCGGTGAGGATCGTCTCCTCGGTGCCCTTCGCGAGCCTGCTGAGCCATCCGCCCCTGGCGGCGGTCGATTCCGGCATCGTGTCGATCATGGTGACGGCCCGGCTACTTCTTCGGAGCGGCGGCGTGCGCCTTCCGGTACTCGTCGCGGTACCTCATCGCTTCGTCGAACGCTTCGGCCGGCACGAACTCGCCGCGGATCTTCCCGTAGGCGCTCTCGGCCGCCTTGTGCCACAGGTCCTTCGCCTTGGCGTCCACCGGCACGACCGTCAACCCGGCGCCTTTCATCGCGGCGAGATCCTTCTCGCCGCTCTGCCGGATGTCGGCCTGCAGCCGGTCGCCGGCTTCCTTCATGGCTTTGAGCAGCGCCGGCTTGATGTCGGCCGGCACCTGCAACCACGTGTCCTTCTTGATGACCGTCGCGCCGAGCAGCAGCGCCCACTGGACGTCGGTCATATACTTCGCCCGCTCGTAGTAGCGTCCGATCTGCGCCACCTGCGGCGACAGCGTGCACGCCTGGAAGAGGCCCGTCGACAGTCCCATCGGCAGGTCGCTCACCGCGGCCGGGCGGACCTTGAAGCCGGCGGTCTTCCAGATCTCGAGCGTCTTGGCGTCGCCCGCCCACTGGAACAACGTCAGCTTCCTCAGATCGTCCGGCGTCGCCACCGGGCTCGTACTGAAGAACCTGAGCCACCCGGCGTCGGCCCAGTTCAGCACGACGAACCCCTGGCTCTCGATGGCCGACTCCAGGCGCGGCGTCATCTTGTCGAGCACGTAGTAGACCTCATCGTAGGAGTCGTACGCCATCGGGATGCTGAGCGCGTAAACCGACTTCTCGATCTCCGCGATCCCCACCGACGTCAGCACCGCGCCCTGCAGCTCGCCGAGCCGCATCGCCTGCACGACCTCCGGGTCGTCGCCCTTGGTCCCGCCGCCGTAGAGGATCACCCGCACGCGGCCGTTCGACAGCTTGTTCCACTTGTCGGCGACTTCTTTCAGCACGAGGAACCAGGACGAGTTGGTCGGCACGAGCGTGGCCATCTTGATGGTCACGGTTTGCGCGCGGGCGGGCGACGGGAACACGCACACGGCGGCCACGAGCGCGATCGCGACGATGAGCGCGGTCCCGCGCGAACGACGGGCATCAGCTTTCGGCATCATGATTCGGGTGTCTCCATTCTCTCCACGAGGGGCCGTCACCGGCTCCAGCCCTGATCGGCGGGTCTGAAGACCCGCCCTACGGACGTTGAAGCCGGTGTTAGAACAGTTCGTCGACCCGCGACAGCAGCCACTTGGCCCGGCGCTGGGCCAGCACGTTGGCCAGCTTCTGCTCGGGCGGCGTCTTGCCGAGGTCGACGGCCACCGCCTCGTTCAACAGTTTCTCGAACTCCGCCTTCTTCTGTTCGGGCACGAGCACCGATTCGGCGAACGACACCATCGGCGACACGCGCGCGCCGGCCGAGATCTGCATGGCGCGGAAGTAGTGCTCGCGCGCCTTCTCCATCGACCCGCCAGCCGACGCGTGGCCCGCCTCCCACGAGATGAAGAAGTCGTGCAACGACCCCAGCTCCCACGTGTCGTCGAGCGCCAGCGCGCGGCGCAGCATCTTCTCCATCGCCGTCTGGTGGACCGACAGCTCGGCATCGTTCACGTCGATGGCGAAGGCCGCGGCCCAGGCGGCGCCGGTGTAGTACAGCAGCGGCACGTGCTTCTTCGTCGTCTTCGCCAGCGCGGCGTCGGGGTCCTTGCGGACCTGCTCGCTGAACCCGGAAATCTCCTCGTCGAAATCCCGCATGCCGTAGCCGACCGCCCGCAGATACAGCTTCTTGGCGCGCAGCCGCATGGCCGTGGCCTTCTGCAGGTCCTGCGCCTCGACGTAGTCGGCCTCCTGCTGGACGAACGCGTAGGAGAACTGCGTGAAGCCGCTGGCGGCGGCGAACAGCAGTCCCTTGTGGTGCGGCGACTCGACCAGGAGCCCCTCGATCGTCTTCAAACCGAATGGGATGGCCGCCGCGATCAGCTCGGGGTCGTCGTCAGTGGCGAAGTTCGACCCGGACTCCGCCAGCGTGTCGCCGACCATGTTGATCGCCTTGCTCTTGACGAGCGAACAGCCCGTCAGCGAGGCGGCCAACAGCGCGACGACCAGGGCGCGAGCGACGATGGTAGGTGACATATCGATCAGCAAAGGGGACCTTCCATTGTACCTCATCCCAGGCACACGTTCCCCGCTAACTCCTTGCGGTATGCCCGCTTGCATGGTCCTGACGGAAGCGGGCCGGAAGGTTACGAGACCGGCCGTCAGCCCTCAGCCCCGTCAGGCACATCGTCTATCGCGCCGCGCCGTAAAGCGCCGCGTTGAACACCACCCTGAAGGTGCCGAACGACTGGTCCCGCCACTGCGGCCTGAAGCCGAGCAGGACGACGTGGCCGCGGTCGAGCGACACGTCGACGGCCGCCGCCTTCCCCTGGAGGAACTTCTCGCCGATGAGATAACCCGAGAGGAGCGGCGAACCCGAGTCCGCATAGCGGGCGAGCACGGTGCCGGAGAAGCCGTCCAGCGTGTCGAACACCGGGCTCCCATCGACGAACACGGCCGCGCGGGCCGGCATGCCCGCCATCACCGGGTGAGTGAGGTCGGGCTTGACCTCGACGATCGACCCTCGCAGGAAGAACTCCTCCGCCCTGAGCCCCTCGACCACGTTCTTGACGGGCAGCTTGAACTGCTGGATGACGAACCGCGTGGCGCTGTTGAAGCAGACGAGCGTCCCGCCTCCCCGGACGAACGCTTCGAACGCCTGCAGGTCGGCTGGCGTCAGCGTGTAAGCGTATTCCGGCCGGACGGCGCGAGGTTCCCCGCCGCGCTGGCCACCGCGCCCGCCCCCTCCTCCAGCCACCGGAACCCGTGCGTCATCGGCCAGGAGCAACACGTCCACGCGGTCGCGCAGCGGCGTCTTGAAGTCCTCAGGATGAACGAGCACGAACTCGAACCCATATTGCTCCAGCAGCCACCGCGTCCATCCTTCGTCCATGCTGCCGGTCCACGGTTCGAACAGTCCGATCCGCGGCTTGGCGAGCGGCTCGCCGCTGGCCGTCGATCGTTCCGCGACGAGGGCGAGGTCCTTGACGAGCGCCGCCTGTGCCGATTCGCTCAGGCCGCTGATGGCGAAGCGCCGGCCTGCTCCGTCCGACGCACGCACCACGCCGACGGTGGCCCCCTGCTTCCAGGCCCGGTTGACCGCGCGATAGGCGTTGTTCTCGGCCGGGTCGACGAGCAGGACCGGCCCGGTGCCGGTCATGGCGCCCGGCAGCGGGACGATCGCGGCCGCCGCGGGGTTCGAGTCGAAACCGATGCCGGGCACGCTGTCGAATGGCGACGCGTCCTTCGGCTCGGTCATGTTGTAGGGAGTGACCCTGGCCCGGGCCGGCGCGGCCGCGCCGAGTGACACCAGCTTCGCGCGCACGTCGCCGTCGAGCGGCTTCGACACGTATGCCACCTGCACGCCCATCTGGAGCGGCAAAGTCCAGCCGGCCGCGTCATACGGCCGCATCGGCGGCCCGCCGGGGTACTGGCGCAGGTCCGGGTACTGCTGCACGTCGAGCACCTCGCGCGCCATCGCGGCGAACTCCTGGTCGGTCGGCACGACCCACGTGCCCGCCGGGTACTCCACGCCGTCGATCGTCGCTGTCGCGGTGAGCTGCGAGACGCGCACGCCGCCGAACGCCAGGCGCCGCAGCAGTTCGACGGGCGCCACCGGGTCGCGCTGCTTCTGCGGGATCACGTAGGCGTACGGCGCCGTGGTCCTGCCCTTGGCGATCTGGTCGCGCCCCGACTGATAGCGGTTGTAGAGGAGCCCGTCCTTGTACTTCGCCGCGTACTCGAGCGTCGCGAGCGCGGCGGTCTCGTCGTAGCCGACAGCGTCGGCGAGACGCCACCAGCCGGCCGGCCACGGGCTCGAATAGAGGCTCTGCGGCCTGAGGTCCCGAAACGCCGGCGGCAGGTCGGTCGGCGTGTACTCGTGAGGCGCCGCCTGGTTGCCTGCCGTCTCGGTCCAGAACGCGGGGATGTTCTTGAAGGCCGGCGCGTAGTCGACGTAGCCCGGATACCACGCGTCGAACGAAGTGCCCATGTGGGTGGCGCCGACTTGTCCCCGCTCGTCGAGGCCCTGTGCGATGGCCATCCCGATCATGTTGATCTCGCGCGAGACGATCGGCGGCGCGTGGAGTCCTACCGGCTCGGAGAACGGCGGCAACCAGATGCGGGTCGGGAACGGCGCCGTCTGGTGGAACACGTAGATGATATCTGGCTCCCACTGGCGCCAGGCGTGCTCGAGCACCCGCGACTCGACCATGTTGACCATGTACCCGTCGCGGTTGTTGTCGTGCCCGACGTACTCCTGGTAGAGGCGCGGCAGCGGCGACTGCTCGTACGGCGTGCCTGCGTTCCTGGCGAGCCACTCGGCCACCATCTGCTGGCCGTCCGGGTTCATCGTCGGCCACAGCATCACCACGTCGTCGGCCAGGATCTGGCGGACGACCGGGTCGTCCGGCCGCGTGAGGAGGTCGTAGGCGAGCTGCGGGATCATCTGCGCGCCGGCGACTTCGGTGGCGTGGCACCCGCCGTCGAGGTGCACGAACGCCTTGCCCTCTCGCGCCAGCGCCCGAGCCTGGGCATCGGTCAGGTTCTGCGGGTGCGCCAGCCGCTGGGCGATTTCGCGGAGCCGATCGAGGTTGGCGAGATTCGCCGGGTTCGACACGAGGGCGAAGTACATGGTCCGCCCCCCGGTGGTCCGCCCGGCTTCGACGACCTTGATCGACGGGCTCGCGGCCGCGAGCGTCTTGAGGTACGCGATCGACTGGTCGTAGGTGGCGAGCCTGTTGTCGGCGCCGAGCTTGAAGCCGAGGACGGATTCGGGCGTCGGCACGGCCGGAACCGCGCCGAGAAGCATCACCCGGCCGGCGAGGGCCATGAGGAGAATCGCGTAGGCGGTCTTGCGCATCGGGAACTCCAGGGACGTGAGCAGGCAGTTGGCCCCGCGCGACCGGCGCGACGGGGTGTGTGTACTATATCGCCGGCAGTGGCCGGTTTGGAGGGATCGGTTACCATTGGCGGCTATGAGCCTGATCTTCGAGGTCTGCGTGGACTCGGCCGAGGCGGCCATGGCGGCCGAGGAAGGTGGCGCGCACCGCGTGGAGCTGTGCAGCGATCTGCTCGAGGGCGGGCTGACGCCCAGCCACGGGACCATTCGCGTCGCGCGCGAGCGACTGCAGATCGGCATCATGGCGATGGTGCGGCCGCGCGGCGGCGACTTCTGCTATACCGACACCGAGTTTGCCGTGATGCGCGAGGATCTGCTGGCCGCGAAGGAGATGGGGGTGAACGGCGTCGTATTCGGGCTGCTGAGCCCCGACGGCACCGTGGACCGCGAACGGACAGCGGAGCTCGCCGCGCTCGCCCGTCCGCTCCCGGTGACGTTCCACCGCGCCTTCGACGTGACGCGCGATCCGTTCGAGGCGCTCGACACGCTCGTCGCGCTCGGCGTCGAGCGGGTGCTGACCTCCGGCCAGGAACCGAGCGTGATCGAGGGGCTCGACCAGATCGCGAGGCTGGTCAGGCGAGCGGCCGGCCGGATCATCGTGATGCCGGGCGGCGGCATCACCGAGCGCAACGCGGGGCGCATCGGCGCGGCATCGGGCGCGAGCGAACTCCACTTCGCCAGTCTCGAGCCGCGCGAGGGGCGCATGCTCTACCGCAATCCGCGGGTGTTCATGGGCGGCACGCTCAGGCCGCCGGAGTACTCGCAGGAGGTGACGCGTCCCGAGTCGGTGGACGCCGTCATCGCAGCGGCGACGGGACGCGCCTGACCGCGGCGCGCGCGGCCGTCGGCTCACGCCTGACGCCATACGCGTGACGGCTCACGACGATGCGCGGTGCCAATGTCTTTCGGAGGAAGAAGACGACTCATGCGAGGCTGGCTCTCGGTGGCGGCGGCGATCGGCAGCGTGCTTCTCGGAGCCACCCTGCCCGGCGCCGATCGGACGGTCGCGCCGCAGAGCCCGGCCGAGCCCTTCCGCAGCAGGATTGCCGTCTTCTTCGAGCCCGGGTTTCCGTCGGCTGACGTCGAGGAGATCCGCGAGGGCGCGCTCCGCGAGTCGTTGGCCGGCCTCGACGTTGAGTGGCTCGACGCGGACCGCTTGTCGACGATCCTCGACCGCGGGCGCTACGACGTGCTGGTCATGCCGTATGGCGGTGCCTATCCCGAGATCGCCTGGCCGGCGATCAGGCGCTTTCTCGAAGCCGGCGGCAACTGGGTCAATCTCGGCGGGCGGCCATTCACCACTTCTGTCGTTCGCGAGAGCGGGCGCTGGATCGCGCAACCCTTCTCGCTGGCCGCCTTCAAGCAACTCGGCTTCACGCACAGCTTCGAGGTGCCGGCCTCGTCCGCCAGGAGGTGGACCACCGAAGACGCGTCACCCAGCGTGCCAATCACGCTGTCCTCCGGCTTTCGCGCGGACGTCGTGTATGAGATGGACGTGCGGCTGGCCAACACGAAGACGTTTCCGGACGAGGACGGCTCGGACGGCCAGCGCGAGGGGCGCGAGCAGGCGCTGGTGGTGGGACGGGACCAGGACAACCGCGCGGTGGCCGCGCCATTGATTCGCATCGACCGCCTCGTCGGCAGTTTCAGCGGAGGCGCGTGGGTGCTGGCGCCGATCCGGGGGTCGCTGGCTCCCTGGGCCATCCGGCGGCTCGTCGATGCGGCCACGAGCGGTGCCATCGAGCTCACCGCCGCGCCGACCTTCGCCGGTTTCCTGCCCGGTGAGACGCCGACAGTGGACATCTCGCTGCGCCGGCCCGGCCATCCTGCTCCCAATGCCCCGTCAGGCGAGGCACGGCTGACGCTCGTGGGTCCCGATGGACACGACGCGAGGTCGGCGATGGTCCGGCTGGCCGGTACAGGCGCGTACTCGACGGCGCGAGTCGAGTGGTCCGACGTGACGCGTCCGCTCGCGCGAGGCCTTTACGAGGTGCGCGCGACGGTCACGTTGGACGCGCCCGCTTCTGGTGCCCCGCCCGAACGGCTCGAGACCAGCACCGGATTCTGGGTGTACGACGCGGCGATGCTGCGAGGCGGCACGCCGCTCGCGGCCTCCGCGGATGGCTTCACGCGCGGCGGCCGGCCGCTGGTCGTCACCGGCACGACCTACATGGCCTCCGACGCGCACCGCCGGTTCCTGCTCGAGCCGAACCCTCGCGTGTGGGACCGCGACTTCGCCGCCATGAAGGCCACGGGTGTGAACCTGGTGCGCACCGGCATCTGGACGGGATGGAAGGTCTACATGCCGGACGGCGGCCGCGTCGACGAGTCGGCGCTGCGCGCGCTCGACGTCTTCCTGCTCACGGCCCGTCGCTACGACATCCCCGTCATCTTCACCCTGTTCGCGTTCCTTCCCGAAGCGTGGGGCGGCGAGAACCCGTACCTCGACCCGCGCTCGGCCGACGCGCAGCGGACGTTCGTCGGAACGCTGGCGCAGCGCTACGCGGGCGTCGACGACCTCGCGTGGGATCTCATCAACGAGCCGTCGTTCTGCTCGGCGGACAGCCTGTGGCTCACACGGCCAAACGGCGACGAGCACGAGCGGCGCGCGTGGGCCGGCTGGCTTGCGGCGCGCTACCCTGCAGCCAGCGACGATGAGCGGGAGTCGAACCTGCAGGAGAGATGGCGGGGACGGATCGGTGAAGGCCTCGGCCTCCCTGTACCGGCGGACTTCGTCGATACGAACCTGATAGGCGCAGGCCGGCCGCTCAAGACGCTCGACTACAGACTGTTCGCGCAGGACATGTTCCGCCGGTGGGTGGACCAGATGTCGGCGGCCATCCGCGCCGCCGCAGGCCCCGGGCAGCTCATCACGGTGGGCCAGGACGAGGGCGGCACCGGCGAGCGCCCGTCGAACCAGTTCTTCGGGCCGTCAGTCGATCTGACCAGCATCCACTCGTGGTGGTACAACGACGATCTCCTCTGGGATTCGATCGTCTCCAAGCACCCGGCGAAGGCGAACCTCGTGCAGGAAACGGGCGTCATGTTCTACGAGACGGCGGAGGGCCGTCCCTGGAGAAGCGAAGAGGACGTCCGCGACCTGTTCGAGCGAAAGCTCGCGCTGGCGATTGGTGTCAGCGGCACCGGCTACATCAACTGGATCTGGAACACGAACCCGTACATGCCGTCCGACAACGAGGCCGCGATTGGCCTGCTTCGCCCGGATGGGACCATCAAGCCGGAGTTCGATTCGTGGCAGGGCATCACCGCCTTCGTGAGAATGGCCGCGCCGCATCTCGACGGCCGGGAGCGCGGGCAGGTCCTGATGGTCATTCCTCAGGCGAACCTGTTCAGCGTCCGGACGACGGCCGTCGACGCCACGAAACGCGCTGTGCGGGCCATGTGTTACCACTGCGGGACGCCCATGGCGGCCGTGGGGGAGTTCAACATCGACGCCTGGCCTGAATGCCCCAAGCTCATCATCCTGCCGAGCCCGCGCATCCTGACGGAACAGGCGTGGGCGCACATCCTCGGCTGGGTCCGACAAGGGGCGACGCTGCTGGTAACCGGGCCGTTTGATGATGATGAGCACTGGATGCCGACTGGTCGGATGAGTGAGGTGGGGCTGCCGAGCGGCACGCGCCCCGTGATGCCGGACCACCTGGTCAGCGGCCCCGGCGGTACGCTCGCGCTGAGCTACCGTGGCGAGCGCCAGCATCGAATCGAGGCCAGCATCTCCGCCCCGCC
>PMKG01000369.1 GCA_003157675.1 Acidobacteriota bacterium | reverse complement strand
CAGATGAAGAAGAACCGGCCGGGTACGCTCATGACCGTCGTCGCGCCGCCCGACGCCCGCGAGGATCTCACGGCGATCGTCTTTCGCGAAACGACGACGATTGGGCTACGCTATCAGGAAGTCGCGCGGACCTGCCTCGATCGGGAGATCGTCGTCGTCGAGACCGAGGTGGGTCCGGTGCGGTTCAAGATCGCCCGTCACGGCGCCGAACTCATGAATGCCGCGCCGGAGTTCGACGACTGCGCGGGGCTGGCCGCCGAGCGATCGCTGCCGGTCAAGCAGGTGCAGGCGCTGGCCGTCGAGGCGTTCTGGCGCTCGCACCGGGCCTAGTTCGTCACCTCGAACGTCGGAGCTGCACGCACCTGTATGTCGCGCTTCTACCTGACCACCGCCATCGACTACGTGAACAGCCGCCCCCACCTCGGGACGGCGTACGAGAAGATCACCGCCGACGTCATCGCCCGCTACAAGCGTCTCTGCGGCATCGAGACGCACTTCCTGATGGGCAACGACGAGCACTCGCAGAACGTCTACCGTCGCGCCGTCGAGCGCGGCCTCGACCCTCTCGTCTACTGCAACCAGATGGAGCGGGAGTTCAGGGACGTCTGGGGGCGGCTCGAGATCTCCTTCGACGATTTCATCCGCACGACCGAGGAGCGGCACCGGGAGGGCGTCAGCGCGATGGTGCAGCGGATCGCCGACCGCGGCGATCTCTACGACGCCTATTACGAGGGGCCCTACTGCGTCTCGTGCGAGGCGTTCAAGCCGGAGAAGGACCTGGTGGACGGCCTCTGCCCGATCCACGGGACCACGCCGGAGTGGATCAAGGAGAAGAACCACTTCTTCCGCCTCTCCCGCTACCGCGATGCGCTCCTCGCGCACTTCGAGGCGCACCCCGAGTTCCTCCAGCCCGACGTGCGCCGCAACGAGATCCTGCGGCTGCTCGAGGGGGGCCTCGACGACATCTCGATCAGTCGCGCGGGGCAGCTTTGGGGGATCCCACTGCCGTTCGACCGCTCGAGCGTCGTCTACGTCTGGTTCGACGCGCTCATCAACTACGCGTCGGCGGTGGGCTACGGCCGCGACGAGGCGGAGTTCGCGCGCTGGTGGCCGGCCGACCTGCACGTCATCGGGAAGGACATCACGCGGTTTCACTGCGTGATCTGGCCGGCCATGTTGATGAGCGCCGGGCTCTCGCTGCCCAGGCAGGTCTTCGGCCACGGGTTCGTGCACTTCAAGGGCCAGAAGATGAGCAAGTCGCTCGGGACCGTGCTCGACCCGATCGACGCGGCGGACCGGTTCGGTCCCGATCCGTTGCGGCTTTACCTGGTGAAGGAGATCCCGTACGGCCAGGACGGCGACTTTTCGTGGGAGCGGTTCGAAGAGCGTTACAACGTCGACCTCGCCAACAACCTGGGGAACCTCGTCAATCGCCTCGCGGCCATGACGGAGAGGTACCGCCAGGGGCGGCTGCCCGCGACGCCGGGCGCGCCCGGACGGCTCGCGGGCGTGGCGGGGGAGGCCCTGTCCCGCTACCGCCGTGCGATGGACGTGTTCGCGCTGCACGAGGGGGCGGCCGCGGCCTTCAGCCTCATCGACGCGGCCAACGAGTACATCGCCGAAACCGAGCCGTGGTCGCTCGCCAGGCGGGGCGAGCAGAAACGGCTGACCGAGGTCCTGCGCGACGAGGTCGAGGCCGTGCGCATCGCGGCCCTGCTGCTGCTGCCGATCATGCCCGGATCGGCGGCGGAGATCCTGCGCCGGATGGGGGAGACGCGCGCGCCGGGCGAGCTGCGGCTCGACGCCGACGGCGCGTGGTCTGCCGGCGGCGAGCGGACCGTCATCCGGGGCGAGCCGCTGTGGCCCCGCCTCGAGGCTGCGCCGGTTCCCGCAGCGGCGGCCGTACCGAGAACCGAGGAGAAGACGATGAGTGACCAGCCAGTTGCCGGAGGTCCCGTTCCGACGCAGAACACGACGACGGTGGCGCCGGAGGCGCCCGACGTGCCTGCTACGCCTGCCGTTCCCGGTGCGCCGGTCGCTCCCGCGTCTCCGGCCGCGCCCGTCGCGGCTGCTGCGCCCGCTGCGGGGGACAAGATCGGCATCGACGAGTTCGTGAAGATCGATCTGCGCGTCGCGAAGATCCTGGCGGCCGAGAAGGTCAAGGGATCGAAGAAGCTGATCAAAATGCAGATCGACGTGGGCACCGAGCAGCGGACGATTGTCGCCGGCATCGCGGAGGCGTACGAACCGGACGCGCTCGTGGGCCGGTCGATCGTGATCGTGGCGAACCTCAAACCGGCCAAGCTGATGGGGATCGAATCGAACGGGATGGTGCTGGCCGCGAGCCCCGAGGGTGGCCTGCCCGCCCTGCTCGGGTTCGAGAACGCGCCTCCGCCCGGAAGCCGAGTGAAGTGATCGACAGCCACTGCCACCTGGCGGACGTCGCCTTCGCCGACGACCTCGAGGAGGNNCCGTGCGCGAGAGGCCGGCGTGTCAGACGGCCTCTGCATCGTCGCCTGCGGCGACCCCGCCGAGGAAGCGGCCGCCGGGCGCGTCCGCAAGCTGTGGCCCGGCCTGCGCTTCGCGGTTGGCGTGCACCCGCACGAGGCCGCGCGCATCGCCGCGGGCGAAGTCGACGTGCCGGAACTCGTTCGCGTGGCGCTCGGCAGCACGCCGGGCAGCTGCGCGATCGGCGAGATCGGCCTCGANNGAACTGGTGAAACATCCCAAGGTCGTCGCCATCGGCGAGATCGGCCTCGACTACCACTACGACTTCTCGCCGAAGGACGTGCAGCGCCGCGTGTTCCGCTCGCAGATCGCGCTCGCCCGGGAGACCGGCCTCCCGGTCGTCATCCACACCCGGGAGGCGGACGACGACACGATGGCGATCGTGAAGGAGGAGGGGGCGGGCCGGGTGCGGGGCGTGTTCCACTGCTTTTCGGGGACCGCGACGCTCGCCGCGCAGGCGCTCGACCTCGGGTTCATGCTGTCGTTTTCGGGAATCGTGACGTTTCCGAAGGCCGAGGATCTGAGGGCGGTGGCCGCGTCCGTCCCGGCCGACCGGCTGCTCGTCGAGACCGACTGCCCGTATCTTGCGCCGATGCCGATGCGCGGCCGTCGCAACGAGCCGGCGCTGGTCGTTCGGACCGTGGCACGGCTGGCGGAGGTGCGCGGCGTGGGGATCTCGGACCTCGAGGCGACGGTGGCCGCGAATTTCACCCGGTTGTTCGGCGGATAACCCGTGCTCCGGGGGCTGCGGCGGCGCGCGGAACGGCTCGGAAGGCGCCGGAACGCGCGTTGACACCTCTCGCGCAAGTATGGTGTGATCACTGGGTTTGGCAACCTCTGACAAGGCCGTTGTGACGCTCTCCAACATCTTTGAGCCCGTGCGCCAGGACCTCGAGCAGGTCGAACTCGAGTTCAGCCGCCAGGTCGATTCGCACATCGGGCTCATTCCGGAGATCGGCCGTTACATCCAGGATGCGGGCGGCAAGCGCGTGCGGCCGGCCGTCCTGCTGATGGCGGCGCGGCTCTCCGGGTATACGGGCGGCCTTGCGGTGCTCTACGCCTCGGCGGTCGAGTTCATCCACACCGCCAGCCTCGTACACGACGACATCGTGGACGACTCGACGCTCCGGCGCGGACGACAGTCGGTCCACTCGCGGTGGGGGAACGACGTCACCGTCCTCCTGGGCGACTACCTCTATATCAAGTCGATGTCGCTGGCACTGGCGCAGGAATCGCTCGAGGTGCTGCACGTCCTCTGCGACGTGACGCTGCGGATGATCGAAGGCGAGCTGTTCCAGCTCTCGAAGAACGGCGACGTGGCCATCCCCGAGGGGGACTACTTCGAGATCGTCCAGCGCAAGACGGCCGACCTCTTCGGCGGGTGCGCCGAGATCGGCGGCATTCTCGGCCAGGCCGGGGCGGAGCGGCGCCGGGCGCTTCGCGATTACGGATTCAATCTCGGGGTGGCGTTCCAGGTGATCGACGACCTGCTCGACCTGACCGGACGGGAAGAGGTCCTCGGGAAGCCTATTGCCAGCGACCTCCGCGAAGGCAAGCTGACGCTGCCCGTCATTCACCTGATGCAGCACGGTGACAACGGCGCCAGGGCCGCCGTGGCCGACGTGGCCCGGGATCGGCAGCTCACGCCGGAGCGGTGGCAGGCGATCTCGGCCGGCCTCGCCGGGTGCCGTGCGCTCGACTACGCGTACAGCCGGGCCACCGAGTTCGGCGAGCGCGCCAAGGCCAGCCTGGCCCCGTTGCCCGACAGCCCGGAACGCGACGGGCTGATGGCGCTGCCCGACTACGTGCTCTCGCGCGACCGCTGACGCCGGCCGGCTCCCGCGGCCGACCGGGAGCCACGCCTGCAGGAGCCCCGTGACACCCGCCGATCGTCTTGCCGACCTTCGCGCTCGAATCCGGCACCACGAAGAGCACTACTACGTCCTCAACGACCCCGAGATCTCCGACGCCGAGTTCGACGCCCTGATGGCGGAACTGCAGGGGCTCGAGCAGGATCACCCGGAGCTCGTGACGCCCGACTCGCCCACGCAGCGCGTC
>PMKG01000133.1 GCA_003157675.1 Acidobacteriota bacterium | reverse complement strand
CCGAAGATACCCGGCCGCCCGTGAAGCTGCTGTTCGTCTACAACTGCAACCCGGCGGTCACGCTCCCCAACCAGAACCTCGTGCTTCGGGGACTCTCGCGCACCGATCTGTTCACCGTCGTGTTCGACCAGGTGATGACCGACACCGCGGCCTACGCCGACGTCGTCCTGCCGGCCACGACGTTTCTCGAGGGCTACGACATCGCGCGAGCTTACGGCCCGATCAGCCTGCAGATGGTCCAGCCCGTGGTCGACGCGATCGGCGAATCGCGGCCGAATCCCGAAGTGTTCGGCCAGTTACTGACCGCGCTCGGTCTCGACGGCGACGAGGGGCCGCAGGGAGAGCTGGAGACGATGCTGCAGGTGCTCGACGGCCTGCCAGGGAGTGTCGCCGACGACCTCCGGAACGAGCGGCAGCCGGTGCCGCCGTTCGGAGCGGCGCCCGTGCAGATGGTCGACGTCGTGCCCGGCACGGCCGACGGGAAGATCCACCTCTGTCCCGGTGACCTCGACCGCTCGTCGGCTCACGGTCTCTACCGCTTCCTGCCCGACCCGGGATCGTCCGACTACCCGCTGGCGCTCATCTCGCCGGCCAGCGACCGCACGATCAGCTCGACGCTCGGAGAGCTGACCGGGCGGGACGCGGCGCTGGTGATGCATCCGCTCGATGCGCGCGCGCGGGGCCTGGACGAAGGGGACAGCGTGAGGGTGTTCAACGAACTGGGCGAGGTGCTGTGCAAGCTGTCGATCGAACCGACGGTGAGGCCGAGCACGGTGGTGCTGCCGAAGGGGTTGTGGCGGGCGAGCACGGCCAACCGGGCGACCGCCACCGCGCTGGCGCCGGACACGCTATCGGACGTGGGTGCTGGCGCCTGCTTCAACGACGCTCGAGTCCAGGTGGCGCGGGTCGTCGACTGAGCGTCGATCGGCCCGCGCCAGCCACGACTCCTGTATCCGGCAGGGGCCGGTCGCTAGTAGCGGCCACTCGAGGACGGCGGCATTCCCATGCTGGACGAGGGGCCGAGCCCCTCCCCCGACTCCCGGAGACGGCCGCGGCCGCCGCGGCTCACCTGTCCGCCCTTGCGGCCCGCCGTTCGGGCCTCGTCCGACGTCCATTCGTGAGCGGTCCCCTTCTGGTGCGCCGCCCGCCCGCCCTTGCTGGCTATCTCACGCTGCTTTTCCGGCGACATCGACGCGAACCCGCGCCGTTCCTTTCGTCCTTCCATCACGGCTAACCTCCCCGGCATCTCACGGATGCCTGGACCTGCTGCGCTGCGCATCTAGCGGATGGGCTTCAAATCTCGTGCCACGACCCGGTCACCTCACGACGTCGATTCCCAAACCCGTAAACCGACATTCCTCTGCGACTTGGCCGTGTCCGCCTGACGGGGGAACGGCCTCGAACCGCCGAACGAGGACGGCTGCGGCCACTGTCGCAGACATCCCGGTGTCACTCCGCTGACGCGCCGTCGTTTCAGGCGCCGACGTGTCGTCGCGGCCTGGGCGCCAGCCAGTCGATCCGGCCCCCGGGCGACAGCCGCGCGCTGGAAGTCGATAGCCCTCCGGCGCGTGTCGAAGTCTGGACAAACCAGCCCTTATCTCTTTAGACGCTTGAGACGGCCGGACGGTTTATGGACGGCGGGAGTGGTGCGGTTTGAACGCGTCACAGCCCGCGCAGTTCCGGACGTCGAACGCGTAACCCACGATCGGAAACATCATCGGGTGGGTGCAATACAGGAGCCGGCCGTCTTCGATCGTCTGCACGGTCAACGGCTCCCGCCAGTGCGGGGTCCGCCGGCCGTACCAGCAGTCGCGGTGACGGATTTCCGGTTCGATGGCGGCGGGATCGCTCACAGCGGCCATGATACCATCAGGACACGTGGAGGGCCTGAGCATGCAGTCGTCGAGCGGGACGCCGTCGGGCGAACGGATGGTGCAGTGCGTGAAACTCGGTCGAGAGCTGCCGGGCCTCCCTGAGCCTCCGTGGCCGGGCGAGTTGGGCCAACGCATCTACGAGCAGGTGTCGGCGCGCGCCTGGAAGATGTGGGAAGACCGGATGCGGATGATCCTGAACGAGTACCGCCTGATGCCCTGGCAAAAGGAAGCGCAGGACATGATGGCTCGCGCGATGGAAGAGTTCTTCTTCGGCGAGGGCTCGGCCCTGCCGCCGGGATACAGCGAGCAAGGACACTAGTGGCGAGCGGCTCTACGCCTTTCCGAACAACCTCTCGAGCGTCTTGGGGTCGGGCTTCGGCGTCAGCAGGCTGACCACGACGAGCAGCCCGATCGAGATGATCGCCGACGGGTAGATGCTCGGGATCCCCCACGGGTCGGCACCGAAGTTCCCTGCCATCGCCGCGGCGCCGGTCAGGCCGTTCGCTCCCTCCATCACCCCCGGCGCAATCGCCTTGATCACGAACTCGAAGAAGACGGTCGCGACGGCCCCGCCCACGATCGACGCCAGGCCCCCCTGCCACGTCGCCCGCCTCCACGTCAGCGCCGCGAACAGGGCCGGCGTCACCGCCACGCCGTACATCGTGTACGCGAAGTAGGCATACTGCAGGATCGAGATCTTCGAATGCAGCACGGTCGGAACGAAGATCATCAGGAACGCGCAGAAGCCCATGACGACGATGAACACCTTCTGCAGCGCGACCATCTTCGTCGGGTCCGCGTTCGGGTTGATCATGCCCTGGTAGATGTCGCGCATCACGTTCGAGCTGGACGAGAGCAGGTAGTTCATGCCCGTCGAGAGCACGACGGCGCACGCCGCGCCGAGCAGCAGGATCCCCACCGGCCACGGCACCATGTAGCGCGCCGCGTTGAGCACCAGCGCCCGGCCGTCCCAGCCTCGATGGAATTCCGTGTTGTAGACCGACGCGTAGACCGCAATCGCGATGACGATCGTCTCGACGACGATCGTGCCCACGATCCAGATCGCCACGGCCTTCTTGGCCTCGGCCGGAGACTTGGCCGCGTAGAACTTCTGGTACATCGACTGCACGCCCATCAGGAGCAGCAGCGTGGACAGGAAGTAGGCGAGCCCCTTGAGCGCCGGGTACTTGCCGAAGTCCTCGGCGAACACCTGGAACTTGGCCGGGTCGAGGACGGCGTGGGCGTGCGCCCAGCCCCCCGCGGCCGCAATGACGAACGGCACCGCCAGCAGGCAGGCCGACACGATGATGATCCCGTTCGGCAGGTCGGTGTGCGCGACGGCCACCATGCCGCCGATGGTCACGAATAGGATGACGAAGCAGGCGGTGATCGCCTGGCCGACCTCGAGCGAGATGTAGCCGTCGGTGACGACGTTGAGGATGTAACCGCCGGCGCGGAACTGGTAGGCGACGATGGTCGTGAAGGCGACGATGAGCGCGAGCGCGCCGAACAGCCGGGCGAACCGGCCGTAGCGCACCTCGAGGATGTCGCCCACCGTGTACTGCCCGAACGTCCGGATCCTGGCCGCGACGAAGTAGATGATCGCGATGCCGAGAAACGCGCCGGCCGGCTGCCAGACCGCACTCCAGCCCGCGTAGGACGCGTATTCAGCGCCCGCGATGAAGGTGCCCGAGCCGATCCATGTGCAGACCAGCGTGAACACCATCTTGGTCAGCGACAGGCTGCGCCCCGCCACCATGAAGTCGTCCTGCGACTTCACCTGCCTCGACCGGTAGATGTTGTAGCCGGTCATCACGAGCAGGTAGGCCAGAATGACGTAGAGGTACGAAAAGCCCACGGTTCCTCCGAGGATTCGGGAGTCAGGATTCAGGGGCGCACTCCGCCAGATCGCCAGATCGCCAAATCGCCAGATCGCACGATGCTCAAATGAGGATGAGCTCTTCCTGCATCTTCCCCGCGACGTCCACCTTCCCCGCCGGCGTGATGAACACGTTGATCTCGGACCGCACGGCCATCTCGCCGTCCAGGTAGATGCCCGGCTCGATCGAGAAGCAGATGCCCGGCACGAGCTCGCGCTCGTCCTTGGTCTCGAGGTTGTCGATGTTCACGCCGTTGCCGTGCACTTCCTCGCCAATCGAGTGGCCGGTGCGGTGCAGGAAGTAGGGCCCGTAGCCGGCCTGTTCGACGACACGGCGGCAGGCATCGTCCACTTCCCAGCCATACAGCTTCTTTCCTTCGGCGTAGCGGCCGCGGATGAAGTCGAGGGCGGCGTTCCGCGCGTCCCGGACGACGTGGAAGATCTCGACGTACTTGGCGGGCGGCTTCTCGCCGACGAATCCACACCAGGTGATGTCGTAGAAGACGGCGCCCTTCTGGTCGAGCTTCGCCCAGAGGTCGATGAGCACGGTGTCGCCCGTCTTGATCGGCCGGGCGTTGGCCGGAGTCGGCTCGAAGTGGGGGTTGGCGGGCTGCTCGTTGGTGCCGACGATCGGGAACTCTCCCGTGCAGGTCAGCCCCTCTTCTCCGAACCGCCGGACGATGAACTGCTGGACGTCGTACTGGGTCAGGGTCCGCCCGGCGCGCAGCTCNNGAGGCCGGCCGACGAGACCACCTCGAACCCGAGCGAGCGGATGAGGTCGATCGTGCCGCCGTCGACGGTCGAGACGTAGGGAATGTTCGCGGTCGGCGAGTACTGCATCGCCACCTTGCGGGCCGGCCCGAGCATCGCCTTGAGGCCGGCGTGCAGCTCGCGCCACGAGAGGTAGAGCCGCTTCTCACCGGGCAGCGAGTCGAGCTTGGTGGATTCGACCTTGTGTGCCAGCCGGATCGGCTCGCCGGAGGTGGGAATCCAGTAGAACCACCTGCGGCTCGTGAACTTGCCGAATTCCATCCCGAGCACGTGGTACGCGATGGCGTCCCGATTGTGAAAATCGTAGAGCAGCCACCCGTCGACGCCCGCCGCCTTCAACTCACCCTGTATCCGCGCAATGTCCGGCATATCAGCCTCCCTCGCGGGCCACGCCCGTCCCAGCCCGGACAGGCCTGCCCGGCGTCGCAGCATAGCACAGGCCAGGGGTGCCGGAGCTGCTGGGGCTACCGCCGCAGGCCGACGTGCCGTAGAATCGCCGCATGTCGTCGACCGGCTCAACCCTGCGGTCGCTCTCCCATCGTCTTCTGGCCGGCGCTGCGTGTCTCGTGATGCTCGCGACCGGGACCGCGTGTCGGGACCGCGGCACGACCGGCTTCTCGCCGGAGCGCGCCTCCAAGCACATCCGCATGCTGGGCACCGCGTTCGGCTCGCGGCCGACCGGAAGCGAATCCAACCGCCGGGCGCGCGAGTACATCGCCGACGCGCTGCGGCAGGCTGGCTTCGAGGTCCGGCTCCAGGACGGGACGGCCGACACCAATGCCGGACTGTCGGTCCCGGTGGTCAACATCATCGCGACCCGCCCGGGCCGCGAGCGGGGCGCGATCGCGCTCGTCAGCCACTACGACTCGCGCTCCGAGTCGCGCGGCGCGGCCGACGACGGGCTGGGCGTCGCGGTATGCCTCGAAGCCGGGCGCGTGCTGGCGGCGCGGCCCAACCCGAGATACGCCCTGCTCGTCGCGATCACCGACGGCGAGGAGCTCGGCCTGATGGGGGCGCGGGCGCTCGCGAAGACGCCGGAGTTCGGCGCCGTGCGGGCGTTCCTCAATTTCGAGGCCGTCGGCACGACCGGCCCGGCCCGGCTGTTCCAGGCCGGCCCCGGCAACTCCTGGCTGGCCGCCGCGTGGGCGGCGTCCGCGCCGTATCCCGCCGGCTCCTCGCTCTTCACCGAGATCTACCGCCGGCTGCCCAACGACACCGACTTTTCGGTCCTCAAGCTGGGTGGCGTGCCGGGCCTCGATTTCGCGCCGACGGGCAATTCCTTCGCCTACCACACGCGCCTCGACGCGCCCGCCAGTCTCGACCCTGAAACGCTCGACCACCTTGGCGACAATGCCGTCCGGCTCGTCGAGCGGCTCGACACGGTCGATATCGGCACCCGCACCGCGGACAACGGCACCTTCTTCGATGCCGCCGGTCTGACGGCCTTCGCCTACTCGTCGACCACCACGCTGATCCTCGCCGTCATCGCGTTCGTCCTCGGGCTGCTCGCCACTTACAAGGCGTTCCTCGCCGCGCACGAGCAGATCGGCACGGCACGCGTCATCATCACGACCGTCTGGTCGTTCTCCGGGGTGCTCGTCATCTTCGGCGCCCTGTGCCTCGCTTGCGCGCTCCTGCGACTCGGGACCGGCCTCGAGCAGCCGTGGTACGGCCAGGCCGGGATCTTCCTCGTGTTCCTCGCCACCGTGGCACTCTTCACGCTGTGGCTGCTGTTGCTCATCGGGCGGAGCCTGCCCGTGATGGTCGGCCCGGCGGAGTTGCCCGCCGCCGTGTGGATGCTGACGCTGCCGGTCTGGGCGATCCTGCTGGCCCTGCTCCAGCGCGCCGCGCCGGGCACCGGGTACCTGTTTGCCTTCCCGCTGCTGACCGCCTCGGTCCTCATCCTCGCGCTTCCGGTGCGCAACGCGGCGGTCGGCCGGTTCGTGGCCGTCGTGGTGACCGTCGTCGCCGGCGCGCTGTGGATCCCGCTCGTGTGGCCGCTCGTCGAATTCGTCGTCGGTCTGTTCGGATCGCTTCCGGTGATGGCGCCGACATGGCTGTTTCCCGTGATGGCGGTGGCCTTGATGCTGACCGTCGGCCCGTGCCTGGGCGCGCTCCTCTTCGGCCGGGAGGTCCGCTGGCTGCCATCGGGCGTCCTCACGTCGTTGGCCCTGCTCGCCGTCGTCGCCGCGTCATGGGTCATGGCGGTCGAGCCGGCGTATACACCGGAGAGGCCCGAGCGCCGGGCGCTCCGGTTCGCCGAGGACCTGGTCCAGCGCCAGGCGTGGTGGGAAGCCGGCACGCACGAGCGCGACCTGGCCCCGGCGGGCACTCGCGAGGGCGCGCCGCGCGGATGGGAACCGCTCTCGCTGGGAGCACCGGCGCTCCCGGTGTTCCGGCCGGTCGCCGGTCTGTTCCGTTATCGCGCCGCGGCTGCGGGGCTCGTCGCGNNTGCTGCCGTATGGCGTCACGCCGGTCGAAAGCAGCCTGCGGGGCGTCGTCCGCGACGGCCGATGGCGCGCGATGGTGATGCCGGTGCCGGCGGCGGGTCTGACCCTGCGCCTGCGGATCCCGCGGGATCTCCTGCAGAAATGGTCCGACGCGCGAGTGCTGGCCATGGTACACGGCGTGCCGGGCGGCATCGGCTGGCAGCGGCTGCCGGCCTGGCTGCCGCAGGAGACGTTCGTGTGGTCGCCCGAGTCCGACTTCGTCCTTCCCTGGCCGTCTCCCGAGGCTCCGGCGGCGCCCGCGCCGATCGGACAGGAGTAACGCGCGATGCCGATCAGGTTCGATTTCAACT